>JAFGEX010000329.1 GCA_016931355.1 bacterium | reverse complement strand
GTAGGCGGGGATGATCTCCACAACATCCCCGCGCACCCGGAAAGTCCCGCGGCGGAAATCCACGTCATTCCGGTTGTAATGGATCTCGATGAGTTTTTCCAGAAGCGCCCTGCGCTTGATTTCCACACCCTTTTCGAGAAGCAGGTAGAGCCCCTTGAAATCGGACGGGGATCCCAGGCCGTAAATGCAGGATACCGAAGCCACGATGACGACATCCCGCCTTTCGAGGAGGGCGGTGGTTGCCTTGAGCCTCAGGCGGTCTATTTCATCGTTGACCGAGGTATCCTTTTCAATATAGGTGTCCGTGGTGGGGATATAGGCTTCCGGCTGGTAGTAATCATAATAACTGACGAAATATTCGACCGCGTTGTCCGGGAAAAAGCCCTTGAACTCGCCGTACAACTGGGCCGCCAGTGTCTTGTTGTGCGAGATGACCAGCGTGGGTTTCTGAAGATTGGCGATGACATGGGCCATCGTGTACGTCTTCCCGGATCCGGTCACGCCGAGCAGGGTATGATACCGCTCCCCGCGCTTCAGGGCGCGGGTGAGCTCTTCAATGGCCTTGGGCTGGTCGCCGCAAGGCTTAAAAGGGGATATCAGATGAAAGGATTCCATGAACCTTTGCGTCAATGATGATGATGATTAATTTAAACCTTTGGCCTCATAATGTCAAGCCATGATTGAATCTGACAGCGAGCGCATTCCCCGCCGCTTTCGGCGAGGTAAGCAAGTGAATCAAAATGTCTTGTCCCCTACAGATCGAAGATCCCCCGCCGCGAGCTGCCGGGGGATCACCGGTATCCAGATGAAAAACATTGGGAATCGCCCGCTGTCCCAGCGGCAAGGCACGGGCGAAGCGCTCGCGGAAAGAGACAAGATCTCCGGCAGCCCGAAGCCGGAAAATCAACGGTCTGCATCGAAAAAAACACCCGCATCCGCCCGCCTGCCGGAGAAGGGGCCCCAGGGCGATCCACTGCCGGAAGATTCCATTCTCTCCCGAGGCATGGGGGAGAAAAGGATCCTAAAATGTGCTTGATTTTAGCCTGAATATCTTTTAAATTAAAATTTAATATTATTGAATCTGATAGGGGGCGTTTACCCCGGGGTAAACGAGCGAATCCAAATGTCTTTTCCTTTACAAATCGGAGATTCCCCGCTGCGAGCTGCCGGGGAGATTCAATACCAGAAAATGAATGAGGAGCTTGATCACCCATGATGCAGACCTTGCGAAAATACATGAAGTACATCTTCTGGGTTGTGGCCGTCGCCTTTGTGTTGACCATTGTGCTCAGCTGGGGCATGGGCGGCATACGCGACCGGAAGTCGGAGGCCCAGCGGGGCGTCATCGGCATCATCAACGGACAGAAAATACGCTATGAAAGCTTTGCCGGCGCATTCGAACAGGAAATCGAAAAAACACGGGAGGAATCCGGAAGCGGGGAAATCAGCGACTATCAGATGAATGCCGTCCGGGACCGGATCTGGCAGAACCTCGTTCAGGAGGTGCTCCTGGACCAGCAGGTTCAGAAGTATCAGATCACTCTGACGCCGCAGGAAATTTTCTCCTACATGAGAAACAATCCCCCGGATTTCATTCAGCAAAACGAGCAATTCCAGACCGACGGGAAATTCGATTACGACAAATACCAGCAGCTGCTGCTGGATGAAAGGAATGCCAGGGCCTGGCTGCCGCTTGAAAACTATTTCCGCGCGACGGTACCCATCCAGAAGCTCCAGCAATGGGTGGTCTCCACCATCCGTGTGACGGACGGCGAAATCCGTGACGCGCTTCGCACCGAACTGGAAAAGGTCAATGTCCGCTATTTGTTCTTTGATCCGAACCGGATACCGGCTGAGGGTATCACGGTCACCGATTCGGAAATCAAGGAATATTTCAATCAAAACAAGAAAAACTACGCCATTCCTGAAAAACGCCTCATCGAATACATCGCCTTTGATCTTTCGCCGTCCCGGGCGGACAGCGAACAGGTCTATTCGGACATGAGCGACATTTTGGAGGAACTCAGGGAAGGCGGGGATTTCGCCCAGCTGGCCATGGACAATTCGGACGACAAGGGATCGGCGGAAAAAGGCGGGGATCTCGGTTTCTTCGGCAGGGGTGCCATGGTGAAGGAGTTTGAAGAAGCTGCATTCAACGCCCAGGTTGGGGAACTGGTCGGACCGGTTCGAACCCAATTCGGTCTTCATGTCATCAAGGTGACAGCCAAAAAAAGGGAGAACGGAACCGAGCAGGTTCAGGCCAGCCATATCCTCAAGCAGTTCAAAGCCAGTCCTGATACCCGGGATGACCAGTACGAAAACGCCCGGTCCTTCTACGAACTGGTGCAGGAGGAAGGATTCGACCGGTTCGAAAAACTCGCCCTGTCCGAGGGGTATGCAATCCAGAAGACGCAGCCCTTCCAGAAAGGCGGATTCCTGCCCGGGCTGGGGATGGTCCCGCGGGTCGTGAACGCGGCCTTCAATGAAAAAAAGGGCTGGGTGAGTTCGCCCATGACCACGGACCAGAAGGTGATTGTGTTCCGGATCTCGGATGTAGAAAAGGCGACGTATCGGGACCTCGAAGAAGTCAAACCCTCCATCCAGCGCATCCTGGAAAACGAGAAGAAAAAGGAAAAAGCCGGGATTTGGTGCCGTTCCCTGTTCGAACGCATCCGCAACGGGGAAACCCTGGAAGCGGCGGCCGCGCGGGATTCCCTGATCATCAAAACGACCGGCCTGTTCGCGATGAACGCGTCCATCCCGGAAATCGGCAAGGATCCGAAATGGACCGCCTTTGCCTTCGGACTTGCCCTGAATGAGGTCTCAGGCCCCCTTGAAGGGGAAAAGGGATTCTATATTCTGGAAAAAACCGAACATCTGGGCCAATGGGAGGCCCAGGCGGACGCCAGGCTTGAATCCAAGAGGCAGGAACTGCTCCAATCGAAGAGACAGATGCTCTTCAACGAATGGTTCAGGAATCTGAGGGAAAGAGCGGAGATCGAAGATTTCAGGGATGAGTACTACTGAGGCAACCGTCCGCATGAGGAACAACGGCGTTTGTTCATCCATAAGAAATCTCCGCCCTCAGATGCGTCCCGGACGGAGATTTTTTATTGGACATCCCGGTTATGGGAATCAATGTCCACGCATGCTTAAAGGCCGGCCCTGATGTTCATCACCACTTCAAATCCCCTGACATTGTAACGAACATCCAGGGATTCCCGCGAGCCGGCCAAGAATTTCATCCTGAACAGAATCTCTCCGTCGTCGCCGAACTGGAGATTGGCTCCGACTCCCCCGCCGTACAGGGTGACCTTGCCGCTTCCCAGTTCGTTCTCGCCGTAGGACCTCGAGTCCCCGAGCAGCAGGATGCTGCCGTTGGTGAGTTGAATCATTTTATAGACGACATCGATTTCGAGCTGTGATTGGTTCGTATTCAGCGTCTCTTCTTCAAGCTTCAATCCCTGCAGGATCTCGTTCTTCCCTTTCTGCCGGTAGACGACATGCCCATAGAGATACTGATCCCGGATGCGGTGGAAAACGCCCGCATCGATCATGATCCGTCCTCCGGAGGCATAGGTGTCGCCGCCGTCAAGCAGGTCGCGCTGATACAGTGTGGCCATGCAGTCCAGCATGAATTTCGTGTTGTCTCCGGCCTGATGATCAATGCCCGCATGGATGCTTGTTTCATCTCCGGGATCATACTGCCGTTCCAGGATATAGCGGCCGCCTCCCTGCAGGTTCTGGACGAAACGGACCGGATGATAGGCGGCCTTTCGGATGTGCTGTACACCAATCCCCAGAACGGAGTGCTCGGCCAGATTGAATGCCGTGATGGCGCCCGCGGAGACGCAGAATCGCTGGCCGTAAACCGGCAGCGCCATGCGCAGGAAATTCTGGCTCAGGGTCTTGGTCAATGCGAATTGCATGCTGTCGAGGCGTGTGCTCCCGGTCGGTATCCCCACTCCGGCATGGACCAGTAGCCTCTCCTGAAGCAGAACGGCATTGGCTTGAATCCACGTGTCCGACACCCCGCTCAGGGTATGCTTGCGCCCCCGGTCTTCCCAGCGCGTCCAGGCCGGCGTGTTCAGCACACTGACCTGCAGCCAGCTTTGAAGCGGGATCATGACCGACGTTGGAAAGGCGACCTGTGTGAGAAAGTTCCGGTCGCCCAATTCAAACACCTGATAGCTGAACCCCGTGGAGATCTGGGCGTCCCTGCGATAGGAGATCAATTCCTCCTGACCGGCGGCTGTTCCGGCCAGACATCCCATCAACAACAGACAGGCGGATTTTCGCATGCAAAACCTCTTCCGGCTGCGGACCGGTATTTGGCGTTTTATTTGATGAACAGCATCTTGCGGCAAAGGGTTTTTTCCTGCCCGGCGATCTGCAGCACATAGACGCCGCTGGCCACCTGCATGCCCCTGCTGTTTTGTCCGTTCCAAACCGCCTGATGATAGCCGGCGGACTGGGGACCGTCAAAAAGAACCTGCACCCGGCGGCCCAGCACGTCATAAACCACAATGCGGATATCCATCTTTTTCGGCAGGCCGTACCGGACGCGGGTTTCGGCATTGAAGGGATTTGGGTAATTCTGGGAAAGTCCGAATTCGGCCGGGACAAGCGGGATATCCCCCGCCTGCTCCACCACGAATTCAGGCAGGCCCGCGACGATTCGAAGGGATTTTGGATTCCCGTCCGGACCGGATACCGGACAGGCCCTTGCCTGAACAGCCAGCAGATCCGAGGCTGTCTGTTCCTCCGTATCGATCAGATAGGCCATCCATCCCTCCGGGAGCGTACGAATCCACGACCATTCCAGATTCACACTCCGAATCTCCGGATCGGCAGTAAGACGGAAATCCCAGACCGCGCCTTCTCCGCCCGCAGGCCGGATGTCCGCCGTATAGAGGGCACCGAAACGCTGCCAGCCCCTGTGGTCGAAATACAGAGAGACATGCGGTCCGAAACCCGGCGGACTCTCGACCCGGTCGAAGCGGTCCCGGCCTTCCTCAGCCTCTCGCCGCATTCCCAGATAATTATAACCGTCGGATGCCGTTTCCGATTTCACCCCGATCTTGAGGAGCCATTCCGATGCATCCATACCCGCGTCAATGTCCAGTCCGGACTGCGTCTCCTTCTTGTAGGCCCGGCGTTTCTCCGCTTCTACGGCCGGGATGAAAAGCCGCACCGCCAGCGTATCCGGGTTGTGCACCCAGTACCCTTTCCACGGCTCAAGGGATTCCGTGGCATAATCGTATTCCTTTCCATTCCAGGACACCAGGCTGTTGACCAGTTCGGAGGAGGAGTTGGAGCAGTTCTCCCATCTGACGGGGAAGGCATAGGGGCATCCGATCAGGTTCCATCCCGGCTCCAAGGTCAGGCTGAACAGTGTGTCCGTAACCGTGGACCGGCCTGAACCGATGTCAAATGTCCTGGGTTCCTTGGCCGTCAGCCAGAAGGCCCTGCCCGGGGCCACATTGAAATACACGGGATCCTTCTGGGGGAATTCAAGGTACACGGGTGTCCTGCCCGCCTCCCACTGTTCCTGGCTTCTTCTGGGATGCCACCAGAAAAGCCGCCATTCATAGGGATTCCGGGGCATGAGATCCTTCAGCACATCTTCTGCCGCCCTTTTGTCCAGTACAAAGGGGATGGAGAAAAGCGATGCGTTCTGCGTGAATGTCCGTCCGGTACTCTCATTCAACGCGGACTGGGTGTGAAAGGTCAGATCGGATTCCATCGCATTATAATAAACCGAAATGGCCAGAGGATTGCGCGAAGGCTCCAGGGAGGGATAAGTCCATTTCAGCCCATCCGGATCCGTCACCTCAATGTAGTACTCCACACCCTGAAGGGTGACTGCTGCGGAGGGGATGACGGCCTTCCAGATGCTGGTCTGGAATTCTGCGCGCGATGCGATGTAATCTTCCGCTCCTCCTCCCTCCCGGTGGTAGAGTCTGACTGTGGCTGCTTGCAGCGAAGCGGGCACCCGGACCTGGAACGTGATGGAGTCGCCCGCCGCCGGTTTGGACGGCACCCTTTTCTCCACCGCGATTCCATAATCCGGAGGCTGTATTTCCCATGCATTCCGCAGAATGCCGGAGATGCGCAGTTCATCCAAAGAGCCCTGGAAATGGCTGCCGTACAGCCCCCTCTGCGTTTCCGCAGCGCCGATGACCAGAGGCCTGCTGCGGTCCGTGGCAGCCGAATGGATCCACCTTTTGACCAGGAGCTCGCGGCCGTCCACGTAGAGGGAACTGTTTCCTGCAGGATTATACAGGAAGGCAACCTGATGCCATCTGTCGTCGTTGTAGGCGGAACCGGCGCTTCCGAATCCGGGGATGGTGATGCCCCCGGCCGGACTGATGTAAATGCCGTACAGGATCGAGTCCTGCGTACCCTTCTGCAAGAGGGCCTGGCCCGAGGTCAGCGTGTCCGTCCTGAAAGACACTTCCAGTGTGAAAGGTTCGGATGCCATATCAAACACCAGCTCGTCGCCGGAAGGCACCACCACGCGTCCCGTATCGCCCATGAAATAGAGCGCATCGGTTCCGTACAGGCCGTCCGTCACCCAACGGGCTCCCTGCACCGAACCTGCAAAACCCTTTCCCGAGCTGTCCAGAATCAGGGTGTCACCGATGGTCTGGTTCCGGTTGAAATGGAACAGAAGCATGTTGGCCGGATCATCGTCTGCAAATTCGGCCATCCGCTTGAGGCCGTAGCTGGATCCGGAAAGGGGGATACGCACGACAGAACGCGATGTATCCGTACACAGAATGGTCAGGGTTCCGGAATACGAAGTGTCCGCCTTGTCCGGAGCAAAGGCGACCCGTATCGGGCTGGACTGGAATCGCGACAGGCCGAAGCCGCTCGATGGATCGGTGGTGAATACCGGATTCGAGGTATAGATCTGGGTGATGGACAGATTCTGGTCCCCGTAATTCTTGACCTGGAATTCCAGAATCCGCACTTCCCCCTCCATGACCGCTGAAAAATTCAAGGCGGATGCACTGATCCACATTTTGGGCGGAAGCACGTTGAATTCCCAGGGTTCCCGGTTCACATCGGAAATTCTGACCTCATCAACGGATCCCATGAAAGGATTCCTGCCCAGGGAATCCGCGGCACCGATGAAGAACGGCACCTGGTCCGACAGCACCATCTGTGCCTCGAATTTCCGTTTCACCAGAAGGTCCCGGTTCAGGTAAAAACGCAGCGTATCCCCGTCCCAGGTCAGGGCCATCTGATACCAGTTGGCCGTGGAAAGAGGGTCAAGCGTCTGGCCCGTAAACTCGAAACGCTGGCCGAACACATCCCACAGGCTGATCTGAATGCCTTTTCCGGTGCCCTTCACGAAGGAAATGTCAACGATGCCCTGCCCGGACCTCCCCCAGCGCATGAGCG
>JAFGEX010000328.1 GCA_016931355.1 bacterium | reverse complement strand
GGCTCATGCGTTTCATCCACGATGCGGCCAAGCGCACCTCCCAGGAAATGGCTTTGGAAAGGGGTCCTTTCCCGGCTTTTGAGGGAAGCCTGTACGCTTCGAGGCACGAGGCGCCGATTCGCAATGCAACGCGCACCACCATCGCGCCGACCGGGACGATCAGCATTATTGCGGGCTGCTCCAGCGGCATCGAACCCCTGTTCGCCCTGGCCTATACGCGCAACGTTATGGACAATGACAAGCTCCCGGAAATCTATCCCCCCCTGATCCAAAGTCTGAAGGAACAGAAGCTCTATTCCGACGAACTCATGAGGGGGATCGCGGCCAAGGGATCGCTCGAAGGATTCGAACAGATCCCCGAATCCCTGCGCCGGGTATTTGTGACGTCGCACGAGATCAGCCCGGAATGGCATGTCCGCATGCAGGCGGCCTTCCAGCAGTACACGGAAAATGCCGTGTCCAAGACGGTCAATTTCGCGAACTCGGCGACCGTGGAGGATGTGGAAAAGGTTTACAGACTGGCCCATGACCTCGGGTGCAAGGGCGTGACGATTTACCGCGACGGCAGCCGCGATTCCCAGGTGCTTAGCAAGGGTCTGGGCAAAAAAAGCATGCCGGAACCGGTGCCCAAACCGGAAACCATTCTTATGGGCCCGCATCGCCCGAAGGTCCTGGTCGGATCCACGACCAAGGTCAACACAGGCCAGGGGTCCCTGTACATCACCATCAACGTGGACAAGGAGCAGCGCCCGGTCGAGGTGTTCGCCAACATCGGAAAAAGCGGGGGGGATACTGCGGCGCTGGCCGAAGCAATAGGCCGTCTCATCTCCATCGCTCTTCAGAAAGGGGTGAAGGTCGAGGAACTCAGCCAGACCCTGCAGGGCATCACGGGTTCAAGGCCGGTCTGGAACGAAGGTATTCTGGTGAAATCCGTCCCGGACGGAATCGGGCAGATTCTCATGAGCCGCTTCGGTGAAAATCCCAAGGGGAAAGACGTCAAGAAACCCGCCTTCACCTATGCAGGCAGCCCGGACGGCACAAAGGAAAACGAACCGGCCCTGGTCGGAGGACCGGAATGCCCCGAATGCGGGCACAGCATGATCAATGAAGGCGGATGCGCATTCTGTCATCATTGCGGGTATTCGCACTGCGCCTGATCCAATCGTCTCGGAACCGGATGCAAATCAGGCAGCGGGGCGATTCGCCCGCTGCCTTTTTCATATCACCAGATGATACGGCAGCCCCGCGGCTGCGGGGGATTCTGAATCTGTACGGGTAAGGACATGCCGGTCCTGCATTCCCGTCAGCCGGACTGCAGGACCGGGCGGCGGTTTTTTTGCGGGGATGCATGCGCTGAAGGATAAAGAGACAGAACAAGGAGCAGGCCGTGAAAGCATTTTCCTTTTTGACGCAAAAAAACGAAATGAACATCGGCGTGGAACTGGAGAACGAGGACTTCAACCTGACCCAGGCGTTTGACATCTACCAGAAGGCGAAGCACATCCGGCAGCCCGTATCCTTCAGCTATATTCAGGTCATGGTCGAGATGGGTTATTTCTCGAGCCAGACCGTGGAAAAGATTTTTTCGGATCCGTGGGTGCAGGCTAAAAAGGACAGGCTGAAAATAGACGATGCGGTGCGCATCGACCTTCCCATCGCCAGGCCCTCCAAGATCATCTGCATCGGCAGGAATTATCTGGCGCATGCCCGGGAACTCAACCATGAGGTGCCTGCGGAACCGGTGTATTTTTCAAAAGCCCCCTCTTCCCTGCTGCCCCACGAGGCGGACATCGTGATCCCCCCCTGGCTGGAGGGGCGCGTGGACCATGAGGCGGAACTCGCCCTGGTGATCGGAAAAGCCGGCAGGGATATCCCGGAAAGCGAAGCACTAGATCACATCGCCGGTTACACCATCGTGAACGATGTCACAGCCAGGTCCATGCAGAAGGAGGACATTTCCAAAGGCAATCCCTGGTTCCGCTCCAAAAGCATCGACACCTTCTGCCCGACAGGCCCATTTCTCGTGCCGCCGGGCGCCATCCCGGATCCCCATGACCTGGAGATCAAGCTGACGGTCAACGGCCAGATCCGCCAGCAGGCCGGCACTTCCCAGATGCTGTTCCGCATCCCGAAACTGATTCAGGCGATCAGCCGCTGCATGACCCTTCAGGCGGGCGACATCATTGCGACCGGCACGCCTGAAGGAGTGTCCGCCCTGAATCCGGGGGACATCATCGACATCTCCATCACCGGACTCGGCACTTTGAGGAACCGCGTCACACGCGGGACCTGACGCCCTTCAGCATACCGGCCCCTGTGCCGAAGATTAAAGAGAGGACCGGATGCGCTTCCTCCATTCGTCCCGTGTTCCGTTCATTCCGTGTGCATCGGCACATCGCCTGCACCCTCCCATTGCTCATCCCGGCGGAGCGGCCTGAGATCCGGCTTTTAATCTGAAGGGGCGGGGAATCCCCGCCAGACCGGCGGACAGCAAGGATTCCGGCGTACAGGTGTTACATAAAGATGGCTGAAAACAAGCTGAAAAACCTCCGGAAAACCATGCAGGCCTTAAAGTCCGCTGCGGTCTTCCGCGTGCTTCAGGAAAGCGCGGAAAGGCTCGGCCTGCGCCGCATCCGCAGGCCTGTCCTCTGGGGATCCGCAGCGTTCCTGGTGCTTCTCCTTCTCCTGACCTGTCCCAGGCCCAGGGCCGCTGAGCCCGGCCGCGAGGAATGGGCTGTTGTCGAGCAAAAGGACTTTTCCGTGGAAATCGTGGAGTCCGGAGATCTGGAGGCCGTATCCCAGAGGCTGATCAGCGCCCCGCAGGTACAGAGCGACCAGATGCAGGTCATTGAACTGGTCCCTGAAGGCTCCATCGTCAAACAGGGGGATTTCCTCATCCAGTTCGACGTCAGCCAGCTCGAGACGAATCTGGCGCTGGCGGAGCAGGACCTGGCCGCCTCCCTTGCGGATCTGGACCGCATCAAGGCCCAGCAATCCCTGACCTATTCCAATCTGGAGAACACGCTCAAGCTGACAGCGTATTCACATGAACAATCCAAACTGCAGCTCGAAGCACAGCAGTATGAATCCGAGACGAAGAAAGAGCAGGCGCGTCTGGCCCTGAAACAGGCTGAGATGGACCTCAAACGCGTCCGGGACCAGATCGCTTATCAGGAAATCATGCATGCAAGCCAGATGACCCTGCTCGAAACCGCCATCCGCAAACAGCGGAACGAGCTGAAATCGCTTCGCGAACAGATCATCAAGCAGAAGATACTGGCGCCGATCGGAGGCATGGTCGTTTACCAGGAGGTCGGGAGCTGGCAGAACAGGGAGCGCCTCCGCATCGGGTACAAGGCCCGGCCCGGAGAACCCCTCATTTCAATCCCGGACCTTTCCCGCATGCAGGTGAAGCTCTATCTGAACGAAATCGACCGTTCCGAAATCGAACCGGGACTGAAGGCCCGCGTCATTCTCGATGCATACCCGGATACGGTTTTTAACGGAAGGGTGCGCGAGCTGGCCAACCTGGCCCAGAACGTGGATGAAGAATCCGAACTCAAGGGATTCGTCGTTTACGTGGATCTGGACGGGAGCGACATCCGGCTGAAACCAGGCCTTTCAGCGCGCGTGCGCATTGAATTGACCCGCGTGCCGAATGCCTGTGTGGTGCCGGTCGGGACGCTTTACGAGATACACGGGAAACCGGTCGTTTTCCAGCACCGGAAGGCAAGGTCCATTCCCATTGTTCTGGGACCGCGAAATGACGCCTCTGCCGTTGTGCAGGGGGCGGTGAAGCCCGGGATGAAGCTGTCCTGGGAACCGAACAATCCGGATGCAAGACCGCTGGGGTACGCGGATGAAAAAAAACGCACGGACGACGCAAACCGCCTTCTCATCGAGAGTATTGCGCGTTTCGAAAAACGCGGCATCCTGTACGATTACTCCCGGTCCCAAACCGGCGAAGCGGAAAAGGAGGGCGCCTCCGAAGAGGTTCAGCAACTCCGAATCAGGACTTATGGATCGTCAGGGCGACAGGGCGGCTGGGCCCGGACCGGGAGCCGGGATTCCGGAAACATACGTCAGGGCAGGCGGAGGGCGGAAACAGGAAATGCCCAGGCAATGCCCGCAGACACCTTCCGTATCCTGAAGAAAATGGAAGCTCCGGATTCAGGCCTGGCTAAGCCGGAATCTTCCGAACAAAGGCAGCCCGGTTTTACCGGAAAACGCCGCTTTCACGAGGACAGCACAGGTAAATCCACCCCGGGCGGCGGTTTCGAACGCAGGAACCCCATGATACAGGACAGTTTGCCTGGAGGATTTCCGCCCGTATTCCCGGGATTCAGGCTGGAAACGGTTCCAGACAGTGTGAGGAGGCGTTTCAGAAGGGACGGCTTCGGGCCGGGCAGGGGAAGGCCTCCGGACAGCGTCCTGGAGCGGATGCGTGAGAGCCGGATGCGGGACCCGGGCCAGAGACGGGAAAGGACTGAACGGTTCCGCCAATGGAGGCCCCCCTCTGAAAGCGGCGGGGATTCTTCATCCACCGGGCAATGACAATTGCAACTCCGCGGCGGTGAGCTGCCGGGGATCTTCGATCTCCGGGGAAAAAGAGATGGACAGGCGCTCGCATCCGCTCGTTGTCGGCAATAGAAAGGAAACGCGGGATGAACCGGCATAAGCCAGTGCTGAAAAAATTCGGAACGAACATCGGTAAACGGCTCCTCCGAACCGGGAGCCGAATCCTCTCCCTCTGGCGCCGGTTCCGGTTGCTGGACCGTAAGGTTCAGATTGCGGCGGCCTGCGCCGCTCTGCTCTTCATCCTGGTCCTGATCCGCTTGATGCCAAAATCCGTTCGCATCGCCGCGGTCCCCTCCTCCAGGGGCGAATTCATCATTGACGTGAACACCCGGGGCGAGATCGACGCGCTCAATTCCACAACGGTTTCCGTGCCAGGGATGCGGCGCAGAATGATGCTGCAGATCGTGGACATGGTCCCGGAAGGCACAGTCGTGAAAAAGGGAGACTTCCTCTTCCAATTGGACCAAAGCGAGGCCTTGCAGAAGGTGGACAACGAGATGGACAACCTGGCCAATGCAAGGGCTGAACTGGAAAGCGAGAGGGCCAACATCGCCTCTACCATGGCCCAGCTCGAAAGCGACCTGGAAAGGGAAAAATACAGCCATGAACAGGCTGCCCTGAATCTCCGGATGATGGAATTCGAAGCTGAAATCAAAAAAAGGGAATACGAGCTTCAGATGAAAAAGGCGGAGGTGGCCCTTGCCCAGGCCCGGGAGAAAATCAAATCCCAGACCATCATCAACAGGGCAACGCTCATGAAGGCTGAACTGCGCGTGCGGCAGGCGGAGGCGGAACTGAATGAGGCGCGCACAGCGCTCGATGCGCTCGAGGTGAAGGCCCCGATCGACGGGCTGGTCGTGTACATGGAAGTCTGGTCCGGAAACGAAATGAAAAAGGTGCAGGTCGGCGATTCCCCGTTCTGGGGCCAGCCGGTCGTCAAGATTCCGGACCTGTCCGTCATGCAGGCCAAAACCCAGGTCACGGAGGCTGAAATCTCCGGGGTGCGCAACGGCCAGAACGCCGTGATCACCGTGGAGGCGCTGGAGGGCGCCGTCTATCTCGGCAAGATCACGCGCACGGCCTCCCTGGCCCGCAGGGAGCGTAAGACCAACACCAAGGTGTTTG
>JAFGEX010000003.1 GCA_016931355.1 bacterium | reverse complement strand
CTTCAGCAAAAACAGCATCCCGGCATCCGTGACCGGGGAGAATGCCCTGGGTCCTGCAATGCCTTTTCCCGCTGCTTTTTCCGTTGCGCCCAAGGGTCCTGCATCCAGGCTTTAGAAATGGAATCAGCCATGGATGTGGTTGCCATCATCCCCGCACGATACGGATCCAGCCGTTTCCCGGGAAAACCGCTGATCGATCTGGAAGGCGTTCCGATGATCTGCCGCGTGGTCCGTCGTGTCCGGAAGGCCAGGCTGGTGTCCCGCGTCATCGTGGCCACGGATGATGAGCGCATCTCGGATGCGGTCCGGAAAGACGGAGGCGAGGCTGTGATGACTCCCCCCGGGCTCCCGAGCGGATCAGACCGGGTTTTTTTCGCAGCCAGAGACATGGACTGCGATATTCTGGCGAATGTCCAGGGCGACGAGCCCTTGATCGATCCCCGGCAGGTGGACCAGGCCGTCCGGCTGCTGCTTGATGACAGCGAGGCCGAGGTCGGCACGCTGGTCAGGAAGATGACCGATACAACGCGTATTCTCAATCCCAACACAGTCAAGGTTGTTCTGGACAAAGACGGCCGCGCCCTGTATTTTTCGCGCAGCCCCATACCCTTTTTCAGGGATGCTGTTCCCGGCGGGCCGCAGACGGATCATCCCGTCTATTACATGCATATCGGACTGTATGTGTACCGCAAATCCTTTCTGGCGCGGTATGCGCAATGGGAACAGACCCCTCTGGAAAGGGCGGAAAGACTGGAACAACTGCGGATTCTGGAAAACGGGGCATCCATCCGGACGGCCGAGACGGCGTATGAATCGATTTGTGTGGACACCCCGGCCGACGCAGAACAGGTCCGCTCCATGATCCGGAGCGGGAAGGAAAAGGATTGACCGGGGAGGGAGGTTGGAAGGCAAAAAGGTCAAATACGTTTTCATTACCGGGGGGGTCGTCTCTTCGCTGGGAAAGGGCATCGCTTCCGCTTCTCTGGGTTTCCTGCTGAAACGGCGGGGCTTGAAGGTCACGATGCTGAAAATCGATCCCTATCTCAACGTCGATCCGGGCACCATGAGCCCGTACCAGCACGGAGAGGTGTTTGTCACGGATGACGGGGCTGAGACGGACCTGGATCTGGGACATTACGAGCGTTTTCTCGACGCCGCCATGTCGGCAAGCAACAACACCACCACCGGACAGATCTATGGAACGGTGATCCGGAAGGAGAGGAACGGCGATTATCTCGGGAAAACCGTTCAGGTCGTGCCCCATATCACGAACGAGATCAAGGCGCGGATCCGCAGGGTCGCGGATGAAAACACGAATACGGATATCGTGCTCGTGGAACTGGGAGGAACCGTCGGGGATATTGAAGGCCTTCCCTTTCTGGAAGCCGTCCGCCAGTTCCGCCTGGAGCACGGCCATCCGCATGTTCTGAACATTCATCTCACGCTGGTGCCCTTCGTGAAAGCCAGCGGAGAAATGAAGACCAAGCCCACGCAGCACAGCGTGCAAAAACTCAGGGAGATCGGCATACAGCCGGACATCCTGCTCTGTCGCACGGAAGGGAATCTGACGAGGGACGCCCGGGAAAAAATCGGGCTGTTCGGCAATGTGCCGGCGGAGGCGGTCATTGAAGGACGGGACCTCGAGACCATATACGAGGTACCCCTGATGCTGGAGAAGGAGGGGCTTGCGGATCTGGTCGTGGAAAAGTTCCGCTTCAAGACCGGGCCCGCGCGCCTGGACGACTGGCGGCATATGGTCGACTCGATTAAATTCCCTGCAAGGGAAGTTCGGATCGGCATTGCCGGCAAGTATGTGGAATTGCATGATGCCTATAAAAGCATCATCGAATCCTTCATCCATGCCGGCGCGGCCCATTCCGCGAATGTCCGTCTGATCTGGATCGGATCGGAGGAAATCGAGAAGAACGGGGCGGATTCCGTCCTCGGATCCGTTTCGGGCCTCCTGATCCCGGGCGGTTTCGGGGAGAGGGGTATTGAAGGCAAGATTCAGGCGGTCCGTTACGCCCGGGAACACAACATTCCGTTTTTCGGAATCTGTCTCGGCCTGCAATGCGCGGTCATCGAGTTTGCGCGCTCCGTATGCGGACTCCGTTCTGCGAACAGCCGGGAGTTCGCAGCGACATCCCGCCAACCGGTGATCGATTACATGGCCGGACAGGGTTCGGATGTGAAAAAAGGCGGCAGCATGAGGCTGGGGACTTATCCCTGCAGATTAAAACCCGGATCCGTGGCCGCATCGGTTTACCGGAGGGAAGGGATCAGCGAGAGACACCGCCACCGCCTGGAGGTCAACAACAAATACAGAAAAATCCTGAGACGATGCGGAATGGTTTTCAGCGGCCTTTCCCCTGATAAAAAACTCGTTGAAATGATCGAACTACCGGACTTAAGATGGTTCGTTGCCTGCCAGTTCCATCCGGAATTCAAATCCAGGCCTCTGAAACCGCATCCTCTCTTTCGATCGTTTGTGAAGGCTGCGCTGGATCATTCTTCCGGTCAAAAATGAGAAAGAACGATGAATTGCGTCAAAGTCAACAACATTTCAATCGGTGATGGAAATCCGCTCGTCCTCATCGCAGGCCCGTGCGTCATTGAATCCGAAAAGCTGGTTCTGGAGACCGCCGATTCCATCAGAACCCTGGCGGAGAAATTGAAAATTCCCTTCATATTCAAATCCTCCTACCGGAAAGACAACCGGTCGTCGGCCCGCAGCTATCAGGGTTTGAGTTTGAAAGAGGGGCTTCGCGCGCTGGCCCGGGTTCGCAGCCAGGTCGGCGTACCCGTGATTTCGGACATTCATGACGCCCATGATGCGGACCGGGTGGCGGACGTATTGGACATCATTCAAATACCGGCCTATCTGTGCATGCAGACCTCGCTCGTGCTGGCGGCCGCCCGGACGGGAAAACCCGTCAACATCAAAAAGGGACAATTTCTCGCGCCGGAGGATGTCCGGCACATCGTCGGAAAAATCGAGGGAGAGGGAAACCGGAACATCCTGCTCACCGAAAGGGGATCCTGTTTCGGCTATCACAACCTGGTTGTGGATATGCGGTCCTTTCAAATCATGAGGGAAACCGGCTACCCGGTTGTTTTCGATCCGACCCATGCCATCCGCGTATATGGGATCTCCAGTTCGGATCCGCGCGGCGGGACACCGCAGTATGTTCCGGCTCTGTCCAGGGCCGCGGTTGCAGCAGGCATCGACGCCCTCTTCATTGAAACCCATCCGGACTGCAGATCCGCCTTGTGCGACGCAGCCAGCATGTGGCCGCTTCAGAATCTGGAGGAGCTTCTCGTCCAGGTTCTGGCGATCGATCAATGCGCCAGATCCCAGAAAGCATTCAAATACCCCGGCGGTGCTCCGTGAAGGCGGAAATCCAGAAAAAGGCGGCCGGGATACGGATGTTCCTTTTTGACGTGGACGGCGTGATGACTGCCGGAGGCATCCAGTTGGGCACAGGTGGTCTGGAATTCAAGACCTTTCATGTCCAGGACGGCATGGGCATCACCCTGGCCCGTCTAGCCGGATTCCGGGTGGGCATACTCACGGGCCGGAAGTCCGAGGTGGTGGAGAGGCGTGCCAAAGAGCTTCACGTGGACGTGCTCGTTCAGGGCGTTTTTCAGAAACTGCCCTCTTATCTGGAGATCCTGGAATCCTACCGGCTGGAGGATGCCGCCGTATGCTACATGGGCGATGATTTACTCGACCTGCCCATACTCGAGCGGGTGGGGCTGCCCGCAGCGCCGGCGGACGCCCGGGACGAGGTCCGGCAGGCTGCTGTTCTGGTCACGAAGAAAAAAGGCGGCGAGGGGGCCGTCCGCGAGCTGATCGAATGCATCTTGAGATTGCAGGGCAAATGGGAAGGCGTCCTGCAAAAATGCCGGGCAGCGCAGTCTCCTGATTGAGGTTCCCCGGGGGCTCGCTGGGAGGAATCTATGATGTGCAGGGAAAAGGAGGATTTATGAAATTTTTCGTGGACTCGGCCGATCCGGCTGAAATTCAGGCCGCCCTCGCGCTTGGATTGGCGGACGGCGTGACGACCAATCCGACCCTCATCGAGAAAAGCGGCAGGGATTTTCAGAATACCATATGCGCCATCGCCGATCTGGTGACCGGACCGGTGCTGGCCGAAGCCGTGAGCGAGGATGCGGCGGGCATTGTCCGGGAAGGACGGGAAATGTCCAAGTGGGCGAACAACGTGGTCATCAAGATTCCGCTGAGCCGGGCCGGGCTGGAAGCGATCCGTGTCCTGAAAAATGAGAACATCGTAACCGCAGCCACGCTTATTTTTTCTCCGGGACAGGCGCTTCTGGCAGCCCGGGCGGGCGCCTCCTGGATCTGCCCCTTCATCGGCCGGCTCGACGACGTCGGACAGGACGGCATGGATCTGATACGCACGATATCTGAGATGTACGCCAATTACCCGGACATCAACACGGAGATTCTCGTCGCCAGTGTGCGCATGCCCCGCCATGTCACGGAGTCTGCCCTGGCAGGAGCGGACGCCGTCACCGTCCCCTTCAAGGTGATTGAGCAGCTGATGGCCCATCCCCTGACCGATCTCGGGATTCGGAGATTTCTCGATGATTGGAAAAAGTTTAGAAAGAAATAATGGGAAAAAACCGGAAAAGCAAAGGCGGGCCGTTGAATCCGCGCATCGCCAGGGGCAGGGAAGTCGTCCGGATCGAAGCGAAGGCCGTCCGGGCACTCGAAGAACGAATCGGCGACCGTTTCGGGAAAGCGGTTGAACTTCTGCTGGAATGCAAGGGCCGCGTCATCGTCACCGGCATGGGGAAATCGGGCATCATTGCAAACAAGATCGCTTCCATGCTGACCAGCACAGGCACAGCCGCCCTCTTTCTCCATCCGGCTGAAGGGCTGCACGGCGATTCCGGAGCCGTGCTGAAGGGGGATGTGGTGGTCTGTATTTCCAAAAGCGGTCAGACGGAAGAGATTTTGAGGCTCATTCCCTTTTTTAAACGCAAGGGCGCTCCCATCATCTCCCTGGTGGGCAATCCGGATTCCGAGCTGGCCAAACGAAGCGATGTCGTGCTGAACGTGGGCGTCAAGGAGGAAGCCTGCCCGTTTGACATCGTCCCCACGGCCAGCACGACCGCGACCCTGGTCATGGGCGATGCATTGGCGGTCGTCCTGCTGCAGGAAAGAGGATTCAGCGTGGAGGATTTTGCCATGCTGCACCCCGGGGGGGATCTCGGACGCCGTCTTTT
>JAFGEX010000327.1 GCA_016931355.1 bacterium | reverse complement strand
TCCTGGACCTGCCCCATGACTGGTGCGTCGAGCTCCCCTTTGATCCGGCCGGCGGACACAGCCACGGCTACAAGGCCATCGGACGGAATTTCCCGGAAAACAGCATCGGCTGGTACCGCAAGGCCTTTTTCATCCCGGAATCGGACCTCGGCAAACGCATCTCGATCGAATTCGACGGCGTGCACAGGAATTCGATTGTCTGGGTGAACGGTTTCTATCTGGGCAACGAACACAGCGGATACGCCGGCTTTGCCTATGACCTCACCGATTACCTGAATTACGGAGGTGAAAATGTCCTGGCCGTGCGCGCGGATGCGGTCATGGAAGAGGGCTGGTATTACGAGGGAGCGGGCATTTACAGGCATGTCTGGCTGGTCAAGACCGCGCCTCTCCATGTCAGCCGGCACGGGACTTTCGTGACGAGTGAAGCGGAAGACGGCGCAGCCCGTATCACGGTACGGACCACGGTCGTGAATGAGTCCATGGAGACTGCCGGTTTCAGCCTGGAGGAATCGATCGCCGGTCCGGCCGGCGCCGTCACCGCCTCCGGCATTCAGAGCGGACTGCGCCTCGAACCGGGTGCAGAAAGGGAATTCCGCAGGATTTTCGTTGTGTCGAATCCGAAGATGTGGTCCGTCGATACGCCCGATCTTTACCTGCTGAAAACCGTCATCCGCTCCGGGGAGAAAACGGTGGATGTGTATGAAACGCCCTTCGGCATACGGACGGTCCGTTTCGATCCGGACAGGGGATTTTTCCTGAACGGGAAACCGTTGAAAATCAGGGGCGTCAACAATCACCAGGACCACGCCGGGGTCGGGACCGCCATGCCGGACGGCCTGCAGGAATTCCGCATCCTGCGGCTCAAGGAAATGGGCTGCAATGCAATACGCACAGCGCACAACCCGCCCACGCCCGAAATGCTGGATGCCTGCGACCGGCTGGGCATGCTCGTCCTGGATGAAAACAGGCTGATGGGTGTCAACGATGAGCATCTGTACTGCCTCGAGCGCCTGATCAAGCGCGACCGGAACCACCCCAGCGTGATGCTCTGGTCCCTCGGCAACGAGGAATGGGCCATCGAAGGCAACATCAAGGGCGTGCGCATCGTTTCCACCATGCAGGCCTTTGCCCAGCGTCTCGACTCCTCCCGCGCGATCACGGCTGCATCCAGCGGCGGATGGGACGGCGGCATCGGCACCGTGGTGCAGGTCATGGGTTACAATTACCTGGTCCAGGGCGACATCGACGCCCATCACGCCAAATTCCCCTGGCAATCCGGGGTCGGCACTGAGGAGAGCAACACGATCGGAACGCGGGGGATTTATGTGACAGACGACGCGACGGCACACATGGCTCCGAGGCAGCGCATGCCTGAAAACGTGGGGACCGAATCAGGCTGGAAATATTACCTGGAGCGTCCGTTCCTGGCGGGCCTGTTCTACTGGACCGGTTTCGACTATCGCGGCGAATCGAATCCCTACGGCTGGCCTGCAGTGAGCAGCCAGTACGGCATCCTGGATCTCTGCGGATTTCCGAAGGACATCTTTTTCTACCTGCGTTCCTGGTGGCAGGAGGATCCGGTTCTGCACGTCGCCCCGCATTGGAACTGGCCCGGACATGAAGGCAGGGAACTGAAATTAACAGTGTACAGCAACTGCGAACAGGTGGAGCTGTCCCTCAACGGAAAGAGTCTCGGGAAAAAAGACATGCCCGTCAACGGGCATCTGGAGTGGACTGCATCCTACCAGCCGGGTATCCTGACCGCAACCGGATACCGTGCAGGCCGGAAAATCCTGACAAAAGAGATCCGGACAACCGGAAATCCTGCAGCCCTTGTGCTGGTTCCGGACAGAAACAGTCTGAATGCGGACGGCAGGGATGTCTCGGTCATCACCGTGCAGGCAAAGGACGCGAAGGGATATTTTGTGCCCACGGCAGGGAACGACATCCAATTTTATCTGGAGGGGCCGGGAAAAATTATCGGAGTCGGGAATGGCGACCCTTCGAGCCACGAAGCAGACCGTTACTTCGAAACCGTCAAAACCGTCAAGATCGAAAACCTGAGGGAATGCGCAGTTGAAAACCTAAAGAACAGGCCGGAAACAGCAGAAAACTGGGACGATTCAAAATGGACACCTGCGTTCAAAAATCAGCCTGAGGATTGGAGGGTTTACACCGATTCTCTGATCGTTGTACGCGGCACGTTCGATCTCCCGGAGCTGACGGACGGCGCCGAGGTATCTCTGCTGACGAGGAGCATCGCCACCTGCCAGTCGATTTACGTGAATGGACGCCTGCTGGCGGCGGACATCCCTCAAAGCGATCTCCACCCGGCAGTCCGTCTCAAGCCGGAGCATATCCATTCAGGAAAAAATTCCTATGCGCTCACCGGAAAACGCTTCAGGAAAAGGCATCAATGGGATGAGCCGAATCAGGACCCCGGCGGGGTTCAGGTGATTTTCCCCGCAGACCGGTGGCAGCGGAGCCTGTTCAACGGACTGGCGCATATCATTGTCCAGTCCACGGATCAGCCAGGCATCATGATATTGACCGCATCCTCGCCGGGATTGAAAAGTGCGTCACTGAAGATACAAACACAGGCGGAAAACAGCAGGTGAGAAAATGAAGGGGAGGCCGTCCCGCCGCTGAACCCGGATGAAACGGATTGAAGTTCCCCGGCATAGGGCTGCCGGGCAATACGCCCGCAGTCAGATACCCAAACCATCCTTCATCAGAATAAAAAGCCGTCCCCGGCGTAATTTCCGGGGACGGCATGCAAATTTATCTCCGCGAACCGTTTCTATTCGATGATCCTGTGCTCGATCCTCGCCCTGTCGTGATTACCAAGCCCGGTTTTTTCAGCAGTCAATAGATACTGCGGCGGACGGCCGGCTGCAGCCAGGGAAGGGAAACCCTTCTCTTTCCGGACTGCCTCGATCTTTTCCGTGGCCACTGTATCGATCGCCACGCGGTCCAGTGCGAACAGCAGGGATTCGTATTTCACCACGCCTTCCGGCCTGTGCCCCGGACCGCCGTCGCAGCATCCGAGCAGGCCGTCCATGATGACCAGTCTGTGCTTTTTGCCGATCTCCGGCATGGCATTGACATGCGCGATGTACGGATCGCAGTGATTGGCATGGAATTCCCAGGGCTTGTCCGTCAATCCGTGCGACAGGTTTTTGAGTGAAACCGTGGTTCCGGAAATCCCGTGATCCTTGACAATGGGCATGTTGATCATGGCCGTGATTTGTTCGGTCAATATCTTCGTGAGATGCGTGGATGCGGATCCATAAACCGTTTTCTTTTCGTCGAATCTGCCGTCCTTATCCTCGCTCGAAAAAACACGAACTCCGAGATCCTCCAGCCGGGACTGCTGGACAACCGCCTTGAGATGATCCC
>JAFGEX010000326.1 GCA_016931355.1 bacterium | reverse complement strand
TAAATTTTTGTTCACAAAAAGCCGGACCTTTCGATCCATTCCTTTTAAAAATGGCACAATTTGTGTAAATTATTGAAGCTCCCCGGCAGTTTGCTGCCGGGGAATCTTCAATCTGTTTGGAAAATAGACATTTGGATTCGCTCGCTTACCCCGCGGCAAGCCTAAGGGGAATGCGCTCGCCATGAAAACCAGGATGGGAGGGACCGTGCTTCCGGGGACATCCAATCCCTGCTGCAAGTTTTTGCTTGATTTTATGCGGATTCTCGGTTAACATTATTGAAGCTCCCCGGCATAGAGCTGCGGGGTATCTTCGTTCAGCAAAGTAGAGACATTTGGATTCGATCGTTTCCCCCGGGACACGCCCTGCGGCAAACCGCTGGGAATGCGCTCGCTGACAGATTCATCCGGAAATTTTATTCTCCAAGAATAAACAGATTCGTGAGAAGCGGATGCGGCCCCGCGATGCATCGATCCGGACCAGCTCTCATCAAAAATACCGTACCTGTCGAATCCCTGTTCAAGGGGCTCATGGATGATGCCGGAACAGGGGAAAAAGGTATGAAAGGAACATGAAAATGGCGATCCAGTCATCCGCAACTGTTTCCGGGGTTCTCGAGATCGCCGGGCATTCCGGCGGATACCTGAGAGATCCGGAGCAGTCCTATCAACCGGACAGAGGCGATGTATGGATCCCGCAGCAGCTCATCCGGGATTCCGGACTGGTGGAGGGAGCCGTGGTTTGCGGGCCGTACGGGGAGACGGAAAACGGTTTGGAGTTGTCCGCTGTGGACTCGGTATGCGGATTGGAGCCGCGAAAATTCATGGAACGGCCGCGTTTTCAAAAACTAACGGCCGTCAATCCAAACGAGCGTATACGTCTGGGAGACAACGGCAACACGACCATGCGCATTGTGGACCTGGTCGCGCCGGTCGGAAAGGGGACCCGGGGCATGATCGTGGCGCCTCCCAAGTCGGGAAAGACGCGCATCCTGGAGGAGACGGCGGCCGCCATACGGGCCTTCGAGGCGGATGCGCGCATCATCGTGCTGCTCATCGACGAGCGGCCGGAGGAGGTGACGCATTTCCGGAGGAATGTGGATGCGGAAGTGCTGGCCAGCTCCAGCGATCAGAGCGTGGAATCGCATGTGAGGCTTGCGGAACTCGCCCTGGCCCACATCCGCACAGAGCTGGAATGCGGTCGGGACATCTGTGTCCTCGTGGACAGCCTGACGCGCATGGCCAGGGCCTTCAACCAGTACGGATCCGGCATCGGGCGCACCCTGTCCGGCGGCCTGGACGCCCGGGCGCTGGAGATACCGAGGAAATTCTTCGGGCTGGCGCGCAACATCGAGAACGGCGGATCCGTCACCGTGATCGCGACAGCCATGGTGAACACCGGATCGCGCATGGATGATTACATCTTCGAAGAATTCAAGGGCACGGGCAACAGCGAAATCGTTCTGGACCGGGCTCTGGCCGAGGCCAGGATTTTCCCGGCCATCAACATCATGGCCAGCGGGACGCGCAGGGAAGAACTGCTTTATTCGCCTGAGGAAATGAAGGGGCTTGCAGCCATCCGGAGGCAGCTGGATCCGGACGACCCGAGGACAGCCATGACCGCCCTGCTGCGCCTGGTGGAAACCGAGCCGGACAATGCCGCATTGATCAGGAAGATGGGGATGGAGAAAAAATGAGCGCCCTCACCCCGGCTTTATCCCTTATTCGCAGGGCGGGGGAGCGGAATGTCTCGCTTCTACTTTAAATTTCAGATTGACCCCGGGGTCCACCCCGGGGTCAATTGCATGATCAGACCAGCACCTCCTGCATCCACCCGGATTTTTCCAGCGCGATTTCCTCCCACTGACTGGTGCCGAGGCCGTACACCCTGTCCGCAGCCTCCACGCTGACGGGCGGTGGAGACAGGGGCCAGGATTCGCCCTTCATGAGATTACGCTTCTCCGTGATGATCTTCAGGCACACGGTTTCCACCGCAACCGGGTCCGTGCCGGCGATCAGCCCCTTGTACGCCCATTTGTATTGCGGGTCGAACTGGGGTCCCTTGTCGCAGACCGCGTTGATCGCATCCACGAGGTTGAGCCGCGTTTTTCCCTTGACGAAATCCAGGTTCCAGATCTCTCCCAGTTTGACGCTGTCAGCCATGTGATAATCACGTGGCCTTCCTGAAAACAGGATGTAATTCTTCAGCACGGTCCCGATGCCCGTGAGCCAGTGGGCCTTGATGCCCGGCATGTTGATCAGCGCGGTGCAGGACTTTGCTTTTTCAGGATCACGGCCCTGGGCAGTGATGATTTTTTCGCTGGAAACGCCTGCTTCGACAAGGGCTGCGGTTACGGCCTCGATCAACTCGGGGTGCGAGGGATTCATCAGCTGAGTGGGGACAAGGCCTACGGTGTCCTCCGGCTTGAACAGGGACCGCCAGGCGTCCCCGGCGGTCTTTTCCCCGGTCAGCTTGATCATGGTCTCATCCAGCATCCTGGTAAGGATCTCTTTGTTGACTTTGTTTTCAGCGTCAATGACCCCCTCGTTGCGGACCAGCACCACCCGGCTCATGCGCGCAGGTTTGGCCGCCTGGGACTGCGCCTTGCCTGAAAGGCCCGCCGCAGCTGCTGCGCCCATGGCGCTGCGCATGAAATCCCGCCTGGTGAAAACCGTTTTCCCCGCATCCGATTTTTGCTGATCTTTCATGGCTGACCTCCGGTTGTATGCTCAGAGTGCTTGACGATTTCCATCAATGCCGTTTCGACGGACTTCCGGTCCGGGAATTCGAAACCGAGCGCCGCGTCTCTTCCGTGCAGGAGGAATCCGGCCCATTTGCCTTCCACCAGCCGAAGCACGGGTCCGGCAAGATCCCTTTCATCCTGTCCCAGGGGGGATTCCGGGAAATAAATCCCGTGAAAGCCGGACAGGGCCTTCATCGCCCTGCCATCTGAGGGATAACGGATGTTGAAAACGAAGACCGGCGGATTCCCGGCGGATTGATCCCCCGGCCTGTAACGGCCGGCTGCGATTTCTGTCGAGAGATCAAGTTCGAGAATATTGGAATAACTCAGGAAATAGATGGAATTCAAAACGAGATGGGTGCGCAGAAACCGGATTTCATCCCGTTCAAGATTCCAGGATTTGCACAACAAGGCGGGAAGAGAGTGCATCCATGCCGGCGTAGGAGAAGGCTCGCGGCTGCGGGCCACGGCCCGTCCCAGATCCATTACCGCGGCTTTGGATTCAGGGGTCACGCGGTATGCCATGATGCGGGCGAAAACGTCTCCGGACCAGACGCGCAGGAGGCCTGCCCCGTACAGAGCCCTGGCCCGGGGTATCGTTTCAGGCGCAGCCGGTATCGAATCCCGGCCGCACAGGTTAACGGGTTCTCCGCCCCAGTCCAGCGAGAGGAGGCCGAACGCGTCATCCGGCGACTTCATGAAGTAGATTTCTGCCAGAATTTCGTCCTGACCGGGCATGCGGTACCGGCTCACTTCAAGCCTGTCGAAACGGTAACCGATGTACAGTTCACCTGCTCCGTCCATGTAGTCGAAAATGGATCCGGAGGTTACGGTTTGCAGGGTGTCCGAACGCACCCAGCCTGACAGGGTTTGGGGGAGCATCAAGGAGGATTCCTCTTTTTTGCCGCAGGCGAGGATGAACAGGAGAATGGATGCCGTCACGGCGCAGAAAAAAGAAAGGCGAAAGACAAGGGCTTTTTTCATGAACGCGAACCCCGCATTTTGAAAAAACCAAGAAGAGGGTTCTCTGGATAATGAAAGGGTCCCGGCCGGGCGGTTCAAATGAATTGCATTTTATCTTGAGGAAGTATAATACGATCATTCCGCTTGATATCCAAACGGAATTTTATATGCGTCGCGGCTATTCGTACCGGAGCGCCTCGATCACATCCTGGTTCATGGCCCTGAAGGCCGGGTACAGGCCTGCCCCCATGCCGATCCCCGCGCAGATGGCGAAGCTGTAACCGACCCATTGCCAGGGCATGATCATGCCCTGGCCGATGTAGAGGCGGGTGAAGACGGTTCCGCCCAGGACGCCGAGTACGCCGCCCACAATTCCAAGGGCGGCGGCTTCCACCAGGAACTGGGTCAGGATGTGGAAACGTTTTGCGCCGATCGCCCTGCGGATTCCGATCTCCCGTGTCCTTTCCGTGACCGAGACCAGCATGACGTTCGCGATGCCGATGCCGCCCACGAGCAGGGAAACGAATGCGATGAGGATGATCAGCTTGGCGATGTCCTCGTTGGTCTCCTGAATGGTGGAGAGGAACAGATCCTGTTTCCTGACCTGGAAATCATTCGGTTGGTCGTCCCGCAGCCTGTGATTCCTTCTCAGAATGCTTTCGATGTCGAAGAAGGCCTCGTTGTAATCCCTGGGCGAGCGCGTCTGCGCCAGCATGCCGTTCAGGAAATCCACGCCGAAAAGCCTTTCCTGGGCGGTCGTGAGGGGGACGAATATCTGGTCGTCCGGGCTGCCCCAGTTTTCACCCTTGGATCCGAGGAGTCCGACCACGGTGAACCTTTTCTTGTTGATGAGAAGGGTTTCTCCGACCGGGGAAAGGCTGCCGAACAGCTTTTCATGCACGTTTGCGCCGAGCACGGCCACCTGCGACCGGAGTTCCACGTCCTCAGCCGTGATGTAGCGGCCTTCGATGGGCTGGTCATTGTCCACGGTTTCGTAATCGGGCGTCACGCCGTTGATCCGGCAGGACCAGTTCTGGTCCAGATATTCCGCGGATCCGCCGCTGCTGTAATAAGGAGCGATCCGGACAATGACTTTGGAATTCCGGAGTATGTCCTCGGCGTCCGACCATTTGAGGTTGACCACATTGGCGCTGGACCGGACGGCTCCGCGGCGGTGGTACTCGGGCCGTATCATCAGTACATTGGAGCCGAGTGCGGACATGCGCTGCCGGATGCGGGCCTGGGTTGTCTCGCCGAGAACGACGACATAGAGAACGGCAGCGATGCCCACGGCCATGCCGATCAGCGTGAGAAGGGAACGGAGGGGATTGGCTTTCAGGCTTCTGAGCGAAACCTGCAGGTTTTCAGTAAAAACCATGGCCGGCCTCCTTATCGGGCCGTTGTTGTGGAGGCTTGTTGCGCGTTCTGCCTTCCGAAGCTGCGCTCCGATTTGATGCGCTGTTCAAACCGGTCGCTTTCCTGCTGGACGCGTGACGAGATGGGCACGCCGATGACGTCGCCCTCTTTCAATCCTGAAAGAATTTCGATCTGCTGGAAATTTGAAAGTCCGATTGTGATCTGACGGGATTCATAGATATTTCCGTTCCTGACCAGAACCGAGGCCTCGCCCTGCGGCAGCCTGGCCTTTGCCCTTTGAGCGGAACCGTTTTGTCTTCCGTTCTGGGACATGCCGAACATCCCCCCTTCATTTTCTTCCGGAACAGGCGTTGTCTGAAGCGCAACTGCGGAAACGAGCAGCGCATCTTCCTTTTTGACGATGAAGATTTCGATGGATGCGTTCATGCCGGATTTGAGCTTGCCCTGCGGGTTGGCGACCTCGACCGTCACGTCGAACAGGGTCACGTTCTGTTCGACGCGGGCTTCGGGCGATATGCGGATGATGTTGCCGCGGAAGGTTTCGGCCGGGTAGGCGTCCGCGATCACGATCGCCTCCATGCCGGCCTTCACTTTTCCGATGTCGATTTCATCCACGCCCGCCTTGACATACACGGAGTTCATGTCCGCGATGTCCGCGATGGGCGATCCGCCGCCTACCGTGCTGACACCGGATGCGATGATCTGGCCTTCCTCAACGTATTTCTGAAGAATGATGCCTGACAGGGGCGCCACGACAATGGATTCCTCGAACCTTTCCTTGGCGCGTTCCAGCGTTGTGGTGGCGCGGACCAGCCTTCCCTTTGCAGTGGCGTAGTTGAGCTCAATCTGGTCCTTTTCCTCCTCGGAAATCAGGTTCTGCTTGTAAAGCTCTTCGCTGCGGTCATAGGCTTTCTGCGCCTGTTCCAGGTCCGCGACCGCGATGTCCATGTCCGCCTGAGCCTGGGCCACGGCAGCCTTCTCATCCTTCTGGTCCAGTCGCGCGATCAAATCGCCCTTTCCCACGAAATCACCCTGCTCCACCGGCAACTCGACGATTTCGCCGCTGGCCTTGGATTTGAGCTGGATGCGGTCTATGGGCTCCACCGTGCCGTTGGCCGTAACGACGATTTCAAAATGCCCTTTTTCCACCATGAGTTCCTTGTATGCCAGGCTGTCTCCTGAAGCCTTGTTTCCGCCGCACCCTGAAATGAAGAGAACAAGGGTTGTTGAAATGATCATGAGCAGGGATTGTTGTTTGAAGTTCATTTCAGTTTGATTCTCCTTTTCAATCCGGAACGTTAAATCCCTTATAATTATTATAATATACCGATTTTTCCGGTAAAATCCAATTTTTGTACAAGCATTTAACACTTGAACCTGAAAAAGGATGCAATGGAACTTGTAAAAGATTGTGAATGAGATTGATAATGGTCCTGGTTTTTGATATCTTTTTGCTCGGGATCTGCCGCTTGGTTCATGTGGACAGGCATCGGTTATGAATAGGATGAATCGATCTGATGGAGGGTGTATTTCGGGCGTCGGGTCGCCGGGGCGCTTCTGCCTGTGCGACGATGATGGATGAGTTTTGAAGATTCAAAGCCAGGAGGATAGATGGGATTCTACAACGCGGATCGGTTCGTCCGCAAGGACGTTTTAAAGGGCATACGCGTGGGCTCCGTGTTTCTTGACAATCTCATGCTGACCCATTTTACGTTCGAGGCGGGGGCGGTTGTCCCGCCTCATGCGCATCCGCATGAGCAGATCACCTTTCTCGTTTCAGGTGAAATGGAATTTACTTTCAAGGGGGAAACGAAAAGAATCGGACCGGGAGAGGGATGCGCAATACCGCCCGGGGAAACGCACAGCGTGCGCGCGATTACGGATGCGGTGGTGATCGATTGCTGGCATCCGGTGCGGGAGGATTATATCGTGAAATAGGGATTCGGGATTGGGGGATCGGGGATCGTGAAATCGTAAATCGCCTGTCGTCAATCGACAATGATCTTTTTGAAATGCGGCAGTTTGCTGCAGCGGGTGTATGGATTGCTGATTTTTGATTGGTGATTGTTGATTGAGAAAGCCGCCAGCAATCAGAAATCCGCAATCCATCATTAAAACAAATCCGTGAAAATTGTCTGTTCAGGAGATCATATGAGAATAGTAATCCTGTTCCGGATGGCACTGGTCCTTTTGGCCGTCTCCTTGTCCGCCCAGTATCCGGTTTTCCGGGGCAATCCGGCGGAGGTGGATTTTTCGAGAAAAATCAGGGATTGGGACGGTTTCGGATTCAATTACGTCGAAACCGCGCAGACCGTGGATTACGCCGCTGATCCGAAGGATTACGGCGGATTCAGCATCCTGAGCGGGGAAAGCCGCAGGGAAATCATAGACCTGGTTTTCGGTGAGGAAGGGTTGAAGGTCTGCCTTGTCAAGATGTTCCTCGATCCCTTTCACCAAAGCGAATCCGGCGGGCCGTATGACCACGAAACCTCCACACGGAACATGCGGCTTTTCGTGCACATGGGTCTTGAAAAATCACGCGCGCGGGGCGCGGATCTTTCCATCATCACCACGCTTTACGGGCCCCCTCCCTATATCACGCTTCAGAAATTCATGCGCGGCCGCGACCTGGATCCGGAAAGAAAGGGCGATCTCGCAAACTACATGATCGACTGGATCAAATTCCTGAAGGAAAAGGAAAAATTCCCGGTGGATTATATTTCCCTGCACAACGAGGGCGAGGACTGGGAGCGCTGGCCGTGGGACGGGAAGGCCGGCTTCGCCCATGCAGGACAGGATTATAACATGTACTGGCCGCCTGAACAGGTGAACGATTTCCTCATCCGTATGAGGCCGATGCTCGACGAGGCCGGTTTGAAAGACGTACAGGTGACCAACGGAGAGCCCACAAACTGGTATCGTTTCAGCTTCTGGGGTTACGCGGATGCCTTGGCCAGCGACGGGAATGCTCTGAGAAACCTGGGAATCGTCACATCCCACGGATTCTATGTCGGGGGTTATGAAAACAGATGGTACGGAAGCCATACCTGCGCCGGCATACAAAAACTCCGGGAGAAACGGCCGGGCCTCAAGGCCTGGGTCACATCCACGAGTTGGAGCAAAATGGACGCGCGGTTCGTGAAGGAGATCTGGGGAAACATCTACGAAGCACAGGTGAACGGTCTGATCCCCTGGGCTGGGATTCAAAGGCCCCCTTTGTGGATCGGCGGCGATCCCAATCCAGGCTGTGCCTTCAATGTGAGCGAGGACGGGACGTACTCGGTCCGTCCGGGTTACTATTTTTACAAGCAGGTTTCCCGCGCAGGCCAGGCGGGCATGGCCGTGGCCCATACCCTTTCGGGGGACAGCGAGATGCCGGTCATTGCCTTCTCCGCGAACGGTACGGATAATCCGGACGCGTTCATTGTTGCGAATACAAGTGAATCCTGGGCGAAGCCCATTGTCCTCCCCATCAGGGGGACGAAGGCGGGCGCGTTCCGGGCGTACCGGACCGACGGACAGGATGATCTGTACAGGGATCTTGGCGTGTTCGAAGTCAGGAACGGGGAAATTTATTACAAGGCTCCGGTCAATTCGGTTACCACATTTTTTGCGGAAAAATAAGCCCGTATCTGCTTTTCAATTTGAATGGAAACGGTTGACTCGGTCTGTTTTTTTGCTTATTTTATTGAAGGGTGCGTGTACGTACACGCAAGAATTGATGATACATTGAAGCTCACTGCTGCTTGCGGCGGAGCAAGCAAGTGCTGTCAGATTTAAAAGTTAAGTTTTTGGATTTGAGAATATTCTTTGATTTCCGGACGGATAAAAAAGCCGTTTTCCATTTCATGTCAGGAGGAAACTATGAACCGCCGTTTATTCTTCAGCATGCTTGCCGGTTTTTTCTGGATGACCGGGTGCGTAATCAGTCAGCCGGCCGATGATCCGCAGACTTTCTGCAATCCGCTGAACCTCAATTACCGTTTTATGATCGATGCCAGGGACGGCAGGGAGGCTGCGGATCCAGTGGTCATCCTGTTCAAGGATGAGTATTATTTGTTTGCATCGCGATCCGGAGGGTACTGGGTCTCCGGCAATTTCCGCGACTGGACCCTGGTGATACCCAACAAAGAGCTTCCCATCGATGTGTACGCGCCCGCCGTTTTTGTCATCGGGGATTCCATGTACTATGTGGGATC
>JAFGEX010000325.1 GCA_016931355.1 bacterium | reverse complement strand
GGTCGAAATGGTCCTCGATGGCCCGCTTGCCCTTGCCCGTGATGATGAGGATGTCTTCGATGCCGGAATCGACCGCCTCCTGGACCACATACTGGATGGTCGGCGTGTCGATGATGGGCAGCATCTCCTTGGGCTGAACCTTGGTGGCCGGGAGGAAGCGTGTCCCCAGTCCGGCAGCCGGGATGACGGCTTTTCTGATCATAAATCCCCCGCTAGAGGATGTAGGGTTTGATGATTCTCGCGTTGAGCTTCTTCATGGCGATGGCCAGGCGGTTGAGCATCCGGTCGTCCCGGTACATGCCGATGATGGAGCCTCCGGAACCGGCGAATTTCGCCGACGCGCCGCATTGCCTCGCGGTGTGCACCAGTTCCCGGTTGCTTTCGGAGATGTTCATGATTTTCGACCGAAGATCGAAATTCTCGTTCATCAGTTCGAACAGACGGCCGTGGTCGCGGTTCAGGATTGCGGCCCGGCCCTCTTCCGCCACAGCAGCCAGCCGGCCCAGGATTTCGAGCACGAGCGGCTCCTTTTTTTCCCAGCGGATCCGCAGTTCGTTCAGCACCTTGCCGGACACCTTGCTCAACTGGGTCTTGTAGGCGATGAACATCCTGGGCAGCAATCCCGGATCGATGCGTTCGTAATCACCGTGTCCTTTTTCGTCCATGACGGCCTTGTCGAAATTCATGAACACGCATCCCTCGTAGACCTGGATCACGCGGTCCTGCAATCCGGCGTTGATACCGAGTTCGTTCATCTCTGCGGCTAGGATCAGGTTCGGAAGGATCTCGGCCGGGATGTCCACCCTGTAGAACCGCATCAGGGCGCGCATCGCAGCCGTGATGATGGCGCTCGAGCCGGCGAGGCCCACCTGCCTCGGGATCGAGGAATGGTACTGCACCGTAAAATTTTTCTGGACGAAGGGGATCCTGTTTTCCTGGCAGTATTCGAAAAAGCTCTTGATGGCCGCCTTGACCAGCCTGGACCCGCCGTAGTAACCGGTCTGGTTCACCGATTCCACGAGATGAAAGAGATTGCGGTAGACGTTCAGGTCCTGTTCCTTGGGTTCGATGCGGAGTTCCGGGGATTCGTAAAGGGTGACCTGGGCGCCGAAATTGCGCACGATGATGGACAGGGTTTTTCCGAAGTAACCGTCCGAGGGATTGCCGAGCAGGCCGGCGCGCGCGTATGCTCTCTGTTCGATGACCATGCAGGATTCCCCGGTTTACAGAAGATTGCTCGCCAGATCCGCGAGTTCGGAGCGTTCGCCCTTTTCCAGGTTCATGTGTGCGTACAGTTTCTGCCCCCGCATTTTTTCGATCAGGGTGGAGAGCCCGTTGGACCGGGAATCGAGGTACGGGTGGTCGATCTGGAAAATGTCGCCCGTGAACACCATCTTGGTGTCGTCGCCCGCCCGGGTGATGATCGTCTTGACTTCATGGGGCGTCAGGTTCTGGGCCTCGTCCACGATGAAGAATATCTTCACCAGGCTTCTGCCCCGGATGTAGGCGAGTGGGGAGATGACGAGCTTCCCGCCGGCCAGCAGCTCGCCGATGCGCGTGTGCTTGGGGCTGTTCTCCTGGTACTGGTTCTTGATCACGTTCAGGTTGTCGTAGAGCGGCTGCATGTAGGGATCAAGCTTGGACTGGATGTCCCCGGGCAGGTATCCGATGTCCTTGTTGGACAAAGGGACGACCGGCCTGGCCATGTAGATCTGGCGGTACAGGCTCATGTTTTCCAGGGCTGCGGCAAGCGCGAGCAATGTTTTTCCGGTTCCCGCTTTGCCCGTCAGCGTGACCAGCCGGATTTTGGGATTGAGCAGCGCGTGCAGGGCGAATGCCTGCTCCGCATTTCGGGGATGGATGCCGTAGGCCGGAACCTTATCCACGCGGCGCATCTTCTGGACGAACGGATCGTACACGGCCAGGGCGGAGCTCCTCGAGCTGCGGAGTATCATGAACTCGTTGGGGGAGAGAGGCGTTTCCTGTTTCAGCGCATCCGCCGGGATCTCGAAAGGCTCCTGGAAAAGCGCGTCCACAGCTGCCTCGGGCGCCTGCTCCCCGATCCTACTCCCCGTGTAAAGGGTTTCGATGTCCTTGACATGATCCGTCTTGTAATCCTGGGCGGGCAGTCCGATGGATTTGGCCTTGAGGCGCAGATTCACGTCCTTGGTCACCAGCACGACCTGAAGGCCCCGTGACGATTCAGCCAGGCTGTAGGCGATGTTGAGGATCTGATGATCCGCCTTGCGGGGATCAAAATGGCCTGCCAGGTCCGGATGGATTTCCTTCTCCAGCTTGACCATGATACGGCCGCGGTCCGGCCCGATGGGAATGCCGCCGTCGAACAGCTTGTCTCCGCTCAACTCGTCGAGTTTTCTCAGGAATTCCCGTGCATTGTAATTGAGCGTTTCGTGGCCTTTCTTGAACTGGTCCAGTTCCTCGAGAACCGTGATCGGGACCACGACATCGTGTTCCTCGAACTGATCCCAGCTGGTGCTGTCGTGCAGGATGACATTCGTATCCAGGATGAAAAGTTTTTTCCGCTTCATCGGCTCTCCGTCTCATTCGCCGCCGTCGCCGGGATTGATATCCCCGGGCGGCGGGCTGGCGGGGAATTTTTAATCTGCGGGGAAAAAGCAATTTGCATGAGACTGCCTGCCCGGCGGCTTGTCTCAGGGAATGCGCCCGTTGGGAGATTCAGGATTTTCAGACAGGCCATCAGGGCGCGGCCGTCGTGATAGGCCGCCTTCCAGTGATGCCCCTTCCGCGCCTTCCGTATGCCGGGCGCGGTGTCCAGCCCTTCGCTGAACCAGCCCCCGTATTCCCAATCGATCAGATATCTATCTATATAAGACCACATTTTCTGGAACGCGTCCAGGTAGCGCGTATCGTCCGGCCAGCGCCTCGACAAGAGGAGCAGGGTATGCAGACCCTCGGCCTGCACCCACCAGTGCTTGGCTGAATCGACGATCGCGCAGCGTTCCGGATCGCCGGAATAGTACCCCGCGTTGTAAATGCCGCCGGCTGCCGGATCAAATCCCTTTTCCAGGGTATGGTTCGTCATGATACGGGCCTTGCGCCAGGTTTCAGCATCATCGCCGCAGCCCAGAACCTCAGAGGCCTCCGTGAGCAGAAAGGCTGTCTCGATGTCGTGCCCGAACGACACATGGTCCAGGAAAAGCAATTCCTTCCGGACCGTTTCCGAGGAATCCCTGAGAGACACGGGCGTCCAGTCCGGTTCGAAGTAGAGATTCATGTGACCGCGCGACGTGGTGATCCTGTCCCGGATCAGGACGAGCATTTCACGCAGCCGGACTTTCAGCAAAGAGTCCGGCCAAACGCGGACCAATTCGGTGAACGCCTCGAGAAGATGGATGGAGCTGTTCTGATCCTTCAGCCCGAATCCGATGGCGTCCCAGGCGTTTGAGTCCGAATCCCCCTTGCGAAAAACGGAACCGTCCCGGCGCATGTGTTCGAAGTATCCGCCGTGCACCGGATCATGGCTGTAAGTCTCAAGCCATTGGAATGTCCGGGCCGCCAGCTGAAGCGCTTCCGTATCCCCGGTCAGCCTGCTGTAGGCGGCCAGGCCGTAAAGGGCGAATGCAGTCCCGTATGCGCGCTTTTCATCCCCATATCCGGAATTTCCGCATTCACGCCCGTCGCGCGTCCGGGCCTGGTAGAATCCTCCATACCGGTCATCCCACAGGCAATCCCTGAGGAAGCGGTATCCGCATTCTGCGGCCTTGCGGTAACGGGCGTCATTCGGGAAGAATTCCGCTGCTGTGGCCGCGGTCCAGGTCTGCCTGGCCTGGATTACGATCCACTTATCCTGATTTCCTTCCGCTTTGAAGTCATGCGTGAGGGAGGTCAGGAAACCTCCGTAAACCGTATCCAGGCAAGCGGGGAACCACCTGTGGAGATGCTGTGCCGTGAGTGCTGCTTCCATCCGGCGCGCGACTCTTGACAGGTCACGATCCTGCTTTACGCAGCCTGCGCATAAGACGATGCAGAACAGGGCCGGAAGAATCAAACGGATCGAATCCCTCCCGGGGATCGAGGTTGGGGATGCGGCCGGCAAAGACGCAGGATCCTGCGTCTCCGGCAAGCCTGGTGCAAGCCGCCGGGAACGCAACCGCTCAAGGGTATGGTTCATCATCACATGCGGTTTCCTTACCAAAAAGAATTAAATCAGGATACAAAATTCGTTTGGATTATACAAGAAAAAAATGCGGGGATCACGGGCCGGACAACAGTTCAAAACAGGTTGTAACAGTCCGCAACAACCGTCAGCGGTGCGGCATTCCGTTTTTCTGCGTACGGATAGACGGCGCCTTTTCCGGCTTAAAAAAAGACAAAGCCCGCTACTGCTCCCCCTGATCAGTACGGGCCTTGTCCCGGATTGGGTGAATGTGATGTTGATGAAATATATCTTTACAACTATTATGCCAAGAAATTAAGTTTTTTGTTAATCTCAATAGAAACAAGAAGGTGCAGACAGGTTCTGCTCTGCCTGTTTAGGAGAAAAAGATTTTCATGATGCAATGAATGTTAAAAAAATGAAACATATTGGGTCATCGGATTTTGATCGCCGGGCGTCCATCTGACGGCGAGCGCATTCCCCTTAGCTTGCTGCGGAGAAACCGGATGGATCGAAAATGTTTTATCCTCGCAGATCACGAATGACAGTCGCGCCATCCCGGCAGCGGGTCCGGCCGGTCAGGCATCCGTGAACAAATACCCTGCGCTGCGGATGCTCTTGATGAATACGGGTTTTTCCGGATTGGGCTCAAAATACTTCCTCAGGCGGACGATGAAGGCATCCACGGTGCGGGTTTCCACTTCGGCGTGAATCTGCCAGATATTTTCCAGCAGTTCCCTTCTCGAGACCACCTTGCCCCTGCGGTCCATCAGGTATTTCAGGACCATGGCCTCATGGAATGTCAATCGGAGGACACCCTTGCCCGACCGGGCCGTCAGATCTCCGAAATTGATTGTGTTTGCGCCGAAACGGTAAACAGGGGATTTTTCAACTGAGGATCGATACCATTTTTTGCGTTTCAGCATGCCTGCCACGCGAAGGAGCAGTTCCTTGAGATGAAAGGGCTTGACCAGGTAGTCGTCCACTCCGATCTCCAGACCCTTGATCCGGTCCTTCGCCCTGGACCTCGCGCTTAATACGAGAATCGGCATTTGAGGAGATTCTTCCCGTATTCTCCGGGCCACTTCGAATCCGTCCACAAAGGGGATCATGATGTCCAGAAGGATCAGGTCGAATGATTTTGTCCTGAATGATTCAAGCGCCTTTTTCCCGTCGGAGACGCGCGTCACGGCGTATCCTTCTTTCTTGAGGTTGTATTCCAGTCCGACGGCCAGCGTTTCCTCATCCTCGACGAGGAGTATCCTGTTTCGGTTACCCACGCGAGTCCCCGTCCTTCCCGTCCGGTTGCCTGGGCATTTGCCGCGCGATCTCGAGCAGCCGGTTGATCCTGTTTTTTTTAGAGGGCCGATAGACGGGCAGTTCGACCCTGAATGTGGATCCCCGGTTTTTGCCGTCGCTGAACACGGACGTACGGCCCCCGTGATGCCGGATGATTTCACGGACCCAGTAAAGGCCCAGCCCGGTTCCCTTGACGCTCGGCGCGTCCCGGTCGTGAACACGGTGAAATTTCTTGAAAATGTTTTTCAGGTCATGGGATGGAATCCCGATGCCCCGGTCCTTGAAATCAATCGTGAGGGTGTTGGAAGTACAATGATAATTCACGCGGATCTCCGGACTCCCGGATGAATATTTAACGGCATTGTCGAAGATGTTGTTGAAAACCATCTTCAGAGCATCCCGGTCCGCCACGCACCGGCAGGGCGCGGAGCCCCTTATTTCGAACGCCCGCTTCGGCAGTTGGAACTGTTCCGCGGCTTCCCGTGCGAGGGTTCGAATCACGGCATCCGCCCCGTGGACCTCGAAACGGTGGGCGATTTTTTTCTGCTCCAGCCCCGCAATCTCCAGGATGGCATTGATCAGGCTGTTCAGACGGTTTGTGTCCTGCAGCATCAACCGTACGAATTCCTGCTGTTTCGGCCTTGATATGCGGCGTTCCCGGAGGGTTTCCAGAGCGAGTTGAATCGAGGCGAGCGGAGATTTCAGTTCATGTGTGACATTGGCGATAAAGGTGTCGTAGAGCTGTGTAATCTTGAGCTGACTGTTCAGGCGGGCGTACAGGAGCGACATGCCGACGGAGATGGCCACGAGCAGGACCAGCCCTCCGACCAGTGCGAGGACGTCGGCTTTTCCACTGATCCACTGCCGGTATAACTCCGGCCCCGCGTCGGCGACGTGAACATAACTGGTGACATAGCGGTATATCCAGAGTCCGAGCAGAGACAGCCAGGCGATCTGAGCCACGATAAAAATGAGGATGTATTGAAGGGATTGATGCTTTCTCATTCGGCCCTGCCGGTTTTACAGTTCTTTTACAAATGATCAGTTCAAATTGTCGTATCATAAAGTTAAAGGTTTCCGCTTCAAGAAGAAAGAAAAATTTTTCGGAGGATCATGAGCCATGAATCAATCGGAACTGCCTGAACTTCGCATCGGCCCGTTCACGGTGAAACTGCCGATCATCCAGGGCGGGATGGGAGTGGGGATCTCCATGTCCGGGCTTGCATCCGCTGTGGCCAATGAGGGGGGCATCGGTGTGATTGCAGCCGTTGGACTGGGCATGCTGGAGCCGGATTTCAACAAGAATTTCAGGGAAGCGAACATCCGGGCCCTGCGTCGGGAGATCCGTAAGGCGAGGGCGCTGTCCGGCGGTGTCGTCGGCGTGAACATCATGGTCGCGCTGTCCGATTTCGAGGAGCTCCTGACCGCCACCGCGGAAGAGGAGGTGGACCTGATCTTGCTGGGCGCAGGTCTGCCCCTCAAGGTGCCCCAGATCCTCTCGCCGGATAGAGTACGCGAAGGCGCATCCAGGCTGGTCCCCATCGTGTCGTCGGACCGGGCTGCGGCCATCATCCTGAAATCATGGGAAAAGGCCGGGTGTTTTCCGGACGCCTTTGTGGTGGAGGGACCCCTGGCAGGAGGACATCTGGGATTTAAAAGGGAGCAGATTTCCGATCCGGATCATGCGCTTGAACAAATCGTCCCCGAGGTTATCCGGGCGGTTCGGCCCTATGAGCAGAAAGCCGGAAGATGCATCCCGGTCGTCGCTGCGGGCGGCATCTACACCGGTGAAGATATTTTCCGGTTTCTGGGTCTCGGCGCCTCCGGCGTTCAGATGGCCAGCCGGTTTGTCCCAACCGTGGAATGCGATGCGGATCCCGCATTCAAAATGGCCTATGTGAATGCGGCGAAGGAGGACCTGATGATCATCGACAGTCCGGTCGGGCTTCCTGGACGCGCCATACGGAACCGGTTTCTGGAAGAGGTCGGCGCGGGAGTCAAAAAACCTTTCAAATGCCCGTGGAAATGCCTCCGGACCTGCGATTTTGTGAATGCGCCCTATTGCATCGGACTGGCCTTGACCAATGCCAAACTGGGAAGACTGGACGACGGATTCGTTTTCGGTGGAGCAAATGCATACCGTTCTGAACGGATCACCTCCGTTCACGAGGTCATTCAATCGATCCTGGCGGAATACCACGCTGCGGCTGAACGGGATGTTCGTTTGCACAGGAGGGAGCCGGAACTGTCGGTAGCGGGTGGTTGTGGGGAAACAAGCGGATTCTGAGATTTTTTTGAATCTCTATGGGTCAAATTCCCCGCCCCTTTGGGCGTATGATGTATTGAATTTTCTTTTAGTACCCCGCTGCTTGCGGCGGTGTAGTTCATTGTCCGGCATCAGGCAGCCCGGTTCACCTGAGTCGGAAGGATATTGCCCGGCGCGGGAAAACGGCGTCATGTATATGTGGATTCGCACAATCGGCAATTGATTTTCTGCTCCCAATTTATTATACTACCGACGTAAACCGCATCATCGATTTTCCGGATCTTTTCGATCACGGCCTTCGCCCGATCGGGCGGAATCCTTTTATTAGGAGGGCGGACATGAAACGGCATGTGCAGATTTTGTCGTCTGTTTTCTTCTTTTCCCTGGGATTCCTGGCCTGCCTTTCGATTCAGGCCCAACCCGTCATCCTGGATGAAACGGATGTTCTGATTTACCCCAGGGCTGCTTATCCGCCGGTCATAGACGGCGTCCTGGATCCTATCTGGCACAATGTGCCCAGGTATCCCATGGCTCATTATGCCAAGGATTACCCGTCCGCGCCGGGCGGATGGTACGATCTTTCAGGCGAATGGCGGGCCATGTGGGACGACGACCGGATGTACTATTTTGTGGAGGTGAGGGACGATGTGCTGAACGCCGGGCCGGACTGGAACTGGGACAGCATTGAATTCTACTCGGACGGCGACGCCAGCCAGGGCCAGGATTACGACGGCATCGACGATTTCCAGTTCAGGATTCATTACGACGACGATGCCCGGGGCGTGACCGTATGGACGAACGACAAGGGCCCGGCGGTTGATCCGTCCAATTTCGAATGGGACCAGAAGGAAACCACATACGGCTGGACCGCCGAGATCGCCGTGCCCATGGACGACCTCTTCATGGATCCGGATCCGGGCATGACCGTCGGGACCGACATGGAGGTCAATGACAACGACGAAGGTTCGCAATGCGACCACAAGCTCATCGCGTTCGGGGACGTGGAATTGTCCTGGTCCAATCCGAGCTACATGGGCGAAGCCAGGCTGAGCGGCTGGCTGGCTTCGGACACCCTGGGGATTATGCAGGTCAAGGCGCCTCCAGCCATTGACGGCGAGTTCGAGGACCTCTGGGATGAGGTGCCCGTCATCCCGGCCAGTCATTACATGGATTTCGACTATATCGACGATTTCTTCGACCTGTCCATGACTTCCCGGCTTGCGTGGGATGCCGATTACCTTTATGCCTTCGTACGGGTGTGGGATGAAATCCTGATCCGCGACGGCACGGGTGATTATCAGGACGACGGGATAGAACTTTACTTTGACGGCGATTTCAGCCACGGGGCCGTATACGACGGCGTGAACGACATGCAGATCGCCTTCCGGTACCAGGACGGGCCCGAGCCGCTGGCTGCAGCGGAACAGACCGGCAGCATCTCCGGCTTCGACCTGTCCGGCGTCAGGCAGGCGTCCCGGAAGACGGAGGACGGCGTACAGCTTGAAGCGGCGTTTCCCATGTCCCTGCTTCAGATCCCGCCCTCTCCGGGAAGCATTCTGGGGATCGAAATGGATTACAATGACGATGACGACGGCAATGCGAGGGACTCCAAGCTGAAGACCTATTCCGAATCGGACGATACCTGGCAGAATCCGGGCCTGATGTGGCCGGCCAGGCTCATCGGTACCGGCACCGTTGCGGTGATGAAAGAGGCGGCAAACGGTCCGTCCGGATTTCTGCTGCTGCAGAATTTTCCCAATCCCTTCAATCCGGAGACGACCCTGTCCTACATGCTGAACGGGTCCGGACCTGTGAGAGTAACGGTTACAAGCCTGAACGGCAGAAAGATCTCCACTCTCGTGAATGGATTTCAACCGGCAGGCAGGCATGAAGTCCGGTTTGACGGATCGGATCTGCCCGGCGGTCTGTATCTCTGCAGGCTTCAAACGGAGAACGGAAACGCCACGGCTAAGATGATGCTGATGAAATAGCGGCGGCTATTCAATCGGGCGGTGGATGTATTTGCCGGGATTATAGAAGCTCACCGGTAAAGAGCGGCCGGGGAATCTTCGATCGCCTGGGAAAAGGCGTTTGGATTCGCCCGCGTACCCCGGGTCAAAGCCCGGGGCAGGCCCCGCGGCCAGCAGCGGGGAATGTGCCCGCTGACAGATCCAACACCCGTGGGATGGCTGTCCATTTCCGCCTGTTCTTGAATGGCTGCCTTTTTTCGATTTCAAAGATAAAAGTACTCCCGGAGGGGATTCGACGGATCCCGCCATTGCGAACGGGGTGGGTGCAGGAAGCGGCGCCCACCCCGTTCCTCTTATCCCCCGGTCTGCAGGCAGACGCCTTCCGCAGCGATCCCGGCGATTTGTCATTACTCTTGATTTTCAACCGTTCGCTTGTTAAACTTCAAAAGACCGGGGGGAGAGGAATCCCCTGAATTTCAGCATCAGGCAAGGGGAGGCATCCTTGAGACAAGTTTTTTACAGCACCTGGATTTTTATCTTCATCATTTTCCTCTGTACTCCGGCATTGTCTGATGCCCAGTCGGATAAGCCCGGCCGGCCGGTGCCGGATTCAGCTGATGCCTCGGACAGCATCCAGATTTTTGTCCGTCCAACGGACAAGAAAATCATGGTGGACGGCGTGCTGGACGAGGAAGCCTGGAAAGACGCAGACCCGTATGAAGATTATTTCTTTCAGCTTCAACCCCTGGACCGCGAGCCTTCCAGCGAAAAAACCCGCGTCATGGTCCTTCAAAATCAGGGGATGCTCTATTTCGGCATTCAATGCTACGATTCGGAGCCGGAGAAAATATTTGCCTCCTCCATGCGCAGGGACAACAACTACGGGAGCGGCGAGGTCATCGAACTCCTGCTCGACACCTTCCAGGACAACCGGAACTGTTATGCATTCGACACCAATCCGCTGGGAGGGAAGGGAGACGCCATCATCAGCGACCAGGGCAATCATGTCAACAAGCAGTGGGAATGCGTGATCGACATGGACGGTTCCCGGAACGAAGAGGGTTGGGCCGCCGAATTCGCCGTTCCTTTCAAATCCCTGAAGTACCGGCAGGGGGAATGCGTGGACTGGAACATCAACATCACGCGGGAAATCAAGCACAGGCAGGAGGAAACTTATCTCGTCCCGATCCCGCGCGCCTGGGGGCACATGGCGAAGTTCCGCGGCGAATTGTTCGCCAGGCTCCGGGACATCCGGCCTCCGAAACAAAAATTCCATTTCGAGGTCCATCCGTATGTAATCGCCGGGCGGACCAACATGTATGAAACGCCTGTACAGAGAAACCGGGAGTTCAATGCGGGGATGGATTTCAAATACGATTTCACGCCGCAACTGGCCCTGGATCTCACGTATCGCACGGATTTCGCCCAGACCGAAGCGGAGGAGGAAATCGTCAATGTGACCCGGTTCAACATGCTCAGGCAGGAGAAGCGCGAGTTTTTCCTCCAGAATGCGGGGCTCTTCCAATTCGGGACCGGGCAGAGAACACAGACCAACTTCACGCTTTTTGATTCCCGGACGATCGGGATCCATGACGGGCAGCGCATACCCCTTTACGGCGGCGGTAAACTGACGGGCCGGTCCGGCAAGGTATCCATCGCCGCGCTGAGCCTGCAGAGCGAAGCGGCCGGCCTGGACGGCGGAGGCCGTTTGCCGTCCACGAATTTTTCGGCCTTGCGGCTTAAGAGGGATGTATCCGGGAATTCCCATGTCGGTCTGATGGTCCTCAGCCGGCAGTCTGCTGCATCGGATTTTTCGCGCGCGTTCGGGCTGGACGGATTGTGGAATGTTTCAAAAACCATCCGTCTGGACGCCTCGGCTGCGGGATCCTTCACGCCAGGATCAGGCGGAAGGGGGACGGCGGGAGACGTTGGCTTCATCCTGAACAGGGAATGGATCGACATCTCGCTCAGGCACACGCATATCGACAGCCTGTTCAATCCCCGGATGGGTTTTGTGCGGCGTCCCGGCATCCGGCATACGGACGGCAGCGTCACGTTCACGAAATGGATCAACAACCGGCATTTTCAGAACATCGCCTTTTCATCCGGAATGACGGTCATCACGGACACGGGCGGGATTCTGGAGACAAGGGACAACACCTTCTCCGGATCGGTTCTGTCCGGAAGCGGGGATGAATACCGGGTCCAGCTGATCCGCTCGTATGAATTCGTCCCCCGGCAAACCGCCATCCGGGACATCCGCATCGACCCCGGAATTTATCATGCCTGGACCCAGGCGGTCACTGTGACGACTTACCGGGCGAGGCCCGTACAGGCCTCCCTCTCCGCTCAATGGGGGCAGTTGTTCGGCGGCACACAGCAATCGGCCGGCCTGTCAGGTACGGCTAAAGCCTCCAACCACCTGTCCGTGGATCTGTCCTATTCCTACCATTTTCTGGACCTGAAAAACGGCAGCCTCGTTTCCCATGTATTGTCCACACGGTGGATCTATTCCTTTACGCCGGATCTGTTCGCCAAGGCCTATGTGCAATGGAACTCGGCGGACGAGCGATTTTCTGCGAATCTTCTGTTCGATTATGCATACCGGCCGCGCAGCCACATTTACCTGGTTTACAATGAGAATCAGGATACGGTGCTGCGCCGTCCGCGCGACAGGATGCTCATGCTGAAAATAACCCGGTTGTGGCAGATCTGAGCCTAACAGCGGGCTGTGCCCTGCGGCGTTCAGACTTGAGGCCAAAACCGGACATGACGCCTTTTCCTTTCTTGCTTTTTTAGATCCATTTAATTACATTTATCGAAATATTCCTACTTCCCAAATCGACAATCCGGCGGGCTGTCCATCCGATAGAATCGGTATATAGGAACACATTCTGAGATGTGTCCCTTTAATCGTTTTCACCGGTTTTTGTTTTCAT
>JAFGEX010000324.1 GCA_016931355.1 bacterium | reverse complement strand
CTCCAAAATCCGCCTCGTCTGGAACGCGCCATCGGACAATGCAGGCGTCGTGGAATATCTGGTTTACCAGGACGGCGTGGTCGGGGGGTATTCGCGGTTGAATGATTATACCTGCGTCCTGCTCGAACCGGACCGGGAATACGCGTTTTCCGTGTCCGCGCTGGATGCGGCGGGGAATGAGAGCGCGCGTTCCGTTTCCATTGCAGTCAGAACCGGACCGTATCGCGGAGAAAGGGACCTGATCCATCCGGGGGGATTCGAGTATATCGGCGCATTTGCCCTGCCCGAAACTTTCGCCTGGGGCGGCGAGGCTGTGGCTTACCATGCGGAGGGAGACGGCGGGCAGGCGTCTTCTTCGGATGGCTGCCCTGGCTCTCTATTCGTCACCAACCTCAACCAGATCCAGGCCGGATGGGTCGGCGAGACGTCCATTCCGGCTCCAGTGGTTTCATCCGGCCGGAGCATCGGGGATCTTTCGACAGCGGAAACGCTCGTGGAGCCCGTCAATATCCGCCCCCAGAGCGTCAACGGTTGGGAGTTTGACGGCGCCTGGCGTACGGGCCTTGCCGTGGTTCCCGGGGAAGGGAGGTTGTACAGCGCCTGGGGATTTCATTACACGGTGGTGGAAGGTGAAAAGCATGCTTCGATCGGCTGCTGCGATGCGTCGGATCTGTCCGGGAGCGGGAAATACGGCGCATGGTACGTGGGTGCAGCAGGAGAACCGCCGACAGACCAGATGAACAATGACTGGCTGTTCACGTTGCCTCAGGATTGGTCTGACGCGCATTGCGCAGGGAGAAATCTGGTCGCAGGACGGTGCCGTGACGGAGGTCTGAGCGGTCTCGGACCGACCCTGTTCGCCTTTTCCAAGGTCGGAAGCCCTACTCCGCCGTCCCAATCATCCCTGGAATTCACCACACTTCTCCAATACGGGCCGGTTGAAGCCTCGGACGATGTCCATTTCCCCGATGCCATAGACGGATACAATCATGCCGACGAATGGAGGGATGCGATGTGGATTTCCGCCGGGGGTCAGCGCGCAGTGGCCTTGGTCGGGAACAAGGCCCTCGGCCAAAACTGGTATGGGTACACCGGCGAAAGAATGCGCAACGACTGGGTCGGCGGCGATATCCCCTGGCCGGAATTCCCGGAGACGGATCCGGATGGAAAGGGTTGGCGCGCTCACAACAGGCAACCCATGGCGGTTTTTTTCGATCCGGATGACCTTGCTGCTGTTGCTGCCGGTTCGCTCGAGTCGTGCGAACCCCAGCCCTACTCCGCGCTGTGGTTTCCGAAGAAACTCTTTTTCGGTTCGAGGCATGAGATTTGTTCTGCCACGTTCGATTCCCTCAATGGATTATTGTACATCACTGAACTCGCGGCGGAGCTGGACGGGAAACTCGTGGTGCATGTCTGGGATGTGAATCCTGTCGCCACATCCGTACGGTCTGGAAATGCCTCCCCCTCCGGCATGGACATCTATCCGAATCATCCGAATCCCTTCAATCCAGGCACTTCCATCCGGTTTCGTGTGCATGAGCCGCGCCACGTCCGGATCCACGTTTTCGACCTGAAAGGCCGGGAGATCGCCGTGCCGGCGGACAGGTGGTATCCGGCCGGGATGCACGCACTTTGGTTCGATGCTTCCGGATTGTCCTCGGGTCTTTATTTATTCCGGATCACGGCAGGGGAATCCGTCAGTACCGGGAAGATGCTGAGAATGGAGTAATTCCGGCGTTGAACGAAAGGAGTCTGTGATGATCACCGAGCGAAACCGGAGAACACGAATTTACTTCGCCATTTTTCTAATTGCGGCTTACACAATATCGATTCCTCTTGCAGCCATGGACAGGCGGCTCAACGACGACATCGGCACAGCAGAACAAGCGGACCCGTCATCGGCCATGAGCCGGTACGGGGCTGCTGTTTTTGTCTGGGTGGATGCCAGGAGCGGAGCCGTCAATCTATTCGGTCACCGCGTAACCCCCAAAGGGATGCCTGCAGGCACAGGCGCGAATTTCAGGGTGACGCCTCCCGGATGGAGCGCCTTCCAATTCAACCCGGATGTGGCCATGGACGATTTGGGCCGGTTCGTGGTTGTTTGGGACGAGAAAAGCAGGGGGGGCCAGGATGTCTATGCGCGGCTTTTTGCAGCGAACGGGACCCCGCTGACGGATGCCTTCGAAGTCGTCTCTGAGCCGGATGCGGGAGAATCAACAGGATCAGCCTGCGTGGCCATGGACAGCTCGGGCAATTTCACCGTGTGCTGGAACTGGATGAGCAGCCATCAGTCGGACATCTTCATCAGGAGATACGATGCGGCAGGCACAGCGCTCGGGCCGGCCGGCCGCATCAACGCCCAGCTCACCGGTTATTCAAAGAAGCCGGCCATCGGCATGAACCGCGGCGGCCGTTTCGTTGTGGCATGGGAGGACAACCTGACGGGCCAGAACGACATCATTGCCCAGTGCTTCGACAGCAACGGTTCCATGGTCGGCGGAAATTTCGAGGCGAGCAACATGCCGGGTCAGGCCAATCCGGCGCAGAACCCCGCTGTCGATGTGTTGGAGGATTCTAAGGATTGGCAGGGATATTTCTGCATCGCCTTCTCATGCAAAGGCCCTGGAGACAGGGCAACCGATATCCACGGTTATTTTTATCGGGACGGCCGTTCCAGGACGGTCACGATCAGCGATTCCACGCTCGGGGCGGAAGACTGGAATCCGGACATCGCTGCGGTCTTCATTCGGGGCTATCAGGTCGTCTGGCAATCCAGCGAGGGATCCGATATCCACTACAGATATACCGGCAGCAACGGCACGATTTTTTCAGTTTCTTTCCCCGAACGCGCCAACGAATCCGCGGGTGAACAGAAATTTCCCTGCGTTTCCTGGGGAAATGAGAGCACCCTGTTCGCATGGAGTGATGACCGGAACGGAAATAACGACATCTACGCCCTGTGGGAAGGAAACCGCTCTCCGACCTTCGTGTACGCCGGATCGGGATTCGACGGGATGGTGCCGGTTTCATGGGACCCGGCGTACGCGGATGACCGGATGGTCTCCTATAAAATATACAGGTTCGGGATTGCGCGGGATTCGCTGGACAGGATGATCGAGGCCGGCTCTTATCCGCAATTGGAGGATTATCATTTTGTCGCGACCGTGGATCCGGACGACCGGGCCTATCCGAATCTCATGCTTGACTGGATTGACCGGAACGTCGTCCAGGGGAGGGTTTACGATTACATCGTTGAGCCGGACATCGTGGATGATAACTTCAATATTACATCCACCTGGTCTTTTTCCGCACCGGGTACCGGATTCAGGATTCTTTCGAATTGGGTGGCGACTCCTCCGGTGATGGACGGGTATCTCGATCCGGGAGAATGGGTGGAGGCTGCGGAGATTGTCATCAGTAATCCCGATGCGATGGAACCCGTCCTGTTGTATGTCATGAACGATTCGAACGCGCTGTATATTGCCGCCGACGACTGTAATGACGGCATTCTGGACCTGATGAATGCCCTGAGCTTCCTGGTGGACCGGGATCACAGCGGATCCTGGGATTCCGCCGCCCCGAGCGATGAGGGGGCGTACCAGATCATATCCACGGCAACAGGATTCACGGGTTATTACGGGGATTATCCCGACGGTTTCCGCTGGATGGGGATCGTTCTGTCGCCCGCAGGCCTTGTGGGCGCCGTCTCCACCTCCAGCGGGCATGTTCAGTACGAGGCCAGGCTCGACATTCCGGCGCCTCCCGGTTCCACGATCGGATTCGCGGCATCGGTCAGCGATCCCGGCGCCTATTACAGGCTTGGTTTCCCCTATGCAGGCATGTGGCCTCCCGGCGCCCTGTGGGAGGCGGCGGAAACACTGGGTGAACTCGTTTTGGCGTCGCCGGAAGAACCGGTCGATCCGGTCGATCCGATCGATAACCTGGATTGGCCCATGATCGGCGGCGGCGCCGGGCTGGATTCCTGGGCTTCCGCTGAAACAGTGCTCAGGCCTCCTTTTGCATGGCACGCGGATTATCCGATGGAAGGCCTCATGCCGTGGCACATCGTCTCCTGCAACGGGATTCTCTTTGCGGCCGCTTGGCCTTTTGATGGCGAGGATGAAATTGACGGCAGAAACACGATCATCGCATGCCTGATGGGTGAGGGATGGGAGGAATTATGGCGGTTCGACATTCCGGCTCCGGAAGGATTCGCCTTCTGCCCGGCTGTGGACGGATCCTTGCTGGTCTGCGGCGCATGCGGATCGAACGGGATCTGGGCCCTGGATCCGGATACTGGAGAAATTCTTTGGACGCGCGCCATGCCCGGCGCACACCCCGTTCTGGACGGCGGGCGCGTTTACCTGATCTCGGACAGCCTGTACTGCCTCGATGCGGCGAACGGGAATACGGTCTGGTCCATCCCGATTACGGTCGATGAATCGACCAGTGATGTTCCGGAAGCGCCGGCAGTGGACGCATCATCCGTATATGCAGCCACCTGGGATACGCTCTACGCGGTTGATAAGGCTTCAGGCAACATTCAGTGGCGCCAGCCCGTGTTGCATCGTCCGCTGATCGTTGTCGACCACGAGAACGTGTATGCCGCTGAAAACTACACAGACGACGGGGACCCCTTTCTGAATGTTTACAGCAAGGCGACGGGTGCGCCTGTCTGGTCGATGACGCCTGACTCAGACAGGGAGAGCATGTATCCGGGCAACGCGATCGCGGTGTCGGATAGTCACGTCCTGGTAACGTATTTTACGGATGCCGTTTCTCCGGAGGGCGCTGTGCTCTGCTGCCTGGACAAGCGGGACGGTTCCCTGGTCTGGCTGCGCGGATTCGACGGAGCGAACGCCTACCGCCCCACGGTGGCCAACGGTGTGGTCTATGTGTCCAGCGTGCGGGATTGGACCGAATCCGCCTCAACCCTGTATGGGTTCGATGAGGATTCCGGGACGCCCCTTTTTCAGGATGATTCGGAGTTTTATTTCTCTCAAGCCGTCGTCGCGCAGCATGTCCTCTTTACGCCCGCGCGCGGCAAGGTGGAATGGTTTTTCAATCCTGTCGCAGGACACCGGGACCGGGAGAAACCTGGGGTGCCGGTCGTATGCGAACTGGATCCGAACTTCCCCAATCCCTTCAATCCGGCCACGCGGATCCTGTTCCGCATGGCTGCGCCGGGTATCGCGGTTCTGAAAGTGTACGATATTCATGGGCGCGAAGTGGCTGTGCTGGCGAACGGGCGGTACGATGCCGGAACCCATGAAGTGGTTTTCGACGCGTCCGGGTTGGCGTCGGGGATATACCTGCTGCGGATCCAGGCGGGCGATTTCAATGCCGCAAAAAAGATGGTGAAGCTGCAGTAGGGATCTATGGGACATGCAGGCGTCTGACCCGCATGGCGAAGTTCGCAACTGAACAAAAATGGCTCTTTCCAATCATCATGCAGAGTGGACAATGATGAGTAAGCAAGCCTTACGGCTGATTCTGCTGCCGATGGCCGTGTT
>JAFGEX010000032.1 GCA_016931355.1 bacterium | reverse complement strand
GCCGGGAAATGACCGGGAATCTGATGGAATCTGTGAAATCGACCCCGGGGTGAACACCGGGATAGGCTGAAGGATCAGACCCAGCCTCTCAGGCTGCACGCCTCGGCCATGCGGGCGACGCCGACAAGGGTTGCTGCCAGGCGCGGATGCACCATTTTTTCCCGGATGGCTTCCTGGAGGGTCCGGTAGGCTTTCGTGATTTTCTCATCCAGCAATCCGTTCACCGTCTTCTCATCCCAGAAAAAAGAGTTGCTGTTCTGCACCATTTCGAAATAGGAAACCGTGACTCCGCCGGCGCTGGCCAGAAGGTCCGGGATCACATGTATGCCCCTTTTCTGGAGAATCGCGTCCGCCTCAGGCGAGGTCGGCCCGTTCGCCAGTTCACAGACGATTTTCGCCCGGATATTCGGGGCATTGTCTTCTGTGATGGCGTTTTCCATGGCAGCCGGATACAGGACGTCCACGTCCATTTCGAGCACTGAATCGCGGGGGATCGATTGGGATCCGGGAAAGCCGCTGACAGTCCCCTTTTTTAATTTATACGTGACCAATTCCTTCGGATTCAGCCCGTCCGGATTGAGGATGCCGCCGCGGGAATCGCATGCCGCGACCAGCTTCCCGCCTCCCAGTATCCGGGAGTGCAAAAGCGACACGCGTTGCCCGGCGTTCCCGAATCCCTGTATGGCGAAGGTTCCGGTCGGATCCACGCCCAACCATTTGCAGGCCTCCCTCACGACGATGACTCCGCCGCGTGCCGTTGCATCGCGCCTGCCTTCGCTCCCGCCCATCTGGGTGGGTTTGTCCGTGAGCACCCCGGGATGATGCCCTTGCGTGATGGTTTCGTATTCGTCCATCATCCAGGCCATGATCTGCGGGTTGGTGTACATGTCGGGCGCCGGGATGTCCTTGTCATGGCCCAGATACGGGGCCGCGGCCCGGATATACGCGCGCGCCAGGCTTTCGATTTCCCTTGCGGACATCGTCTTGGGGTCGCAGATCACGCCGCCCTTGCCGCCGCCGAGCGGCAGGTCGAGCACAGCGGTCTTGCACGCCATCCAGCAGGCCAATGCGCGGATAGTGTCCACCGTCTCGCCGGGATGGAAGCGGATGCCGCCCTTGGCCGGCCCCCTCGCGGAATTGTACTGGATGCGGTATCCGTGAAACACCTTCACCTGGCCGTTGTCCATGCGAACGGGCATGGTGAACTGGAACTCGCGCTGGGGCCACAGGAGGAGCTGCGTGGCTGCATCGTCCAGGCCCAGGATGGCCGCTGCCTCGCGTATCTGCTGCTGCGCGACACTGAAGGAATTGTACGATCCGGACATGGGTTGTTCCCCCGGGAGTCCACCCCGGGGTCCGCCCCGGGGCCGGCACTGAATCGGATGGATGGAAGACGGCCCCGGAGTCCACACCGGGGTCGATACTCTACAGCAGGAAGATGTTCTTCCCGCGACAACGCCGGATGACGGCATCCGGCCAGATCGAGGACTGCACCTCGCCGATATGGGCTTTTCGCAGGTACAGCATGCAAAGGCGCGATTGCCCGATGCCTCCGCCGATGGTCTGGGGCAGTTTGTTGCCGATCAGGCGCTTATGAAAGTCCCATTTGGTTTTATGCATTTCGCCCTTCAACTTCAACTGTTCCAGGAGCGCCTTCCGGTTCACGCGTATGCCCATGGAGGACAGTTCGTAGGCGCATTCCAGGACTGGATACCAGACCATAATGTCGCCGTTCAGGCCGCGCGTGCCGCCCGGATTCGGCGTCACCCAGTCGTCGTAATCGCTGGCCCTTTCATCGTGCGGCTTTCCGTTCCTCAAGGGGCCGCCGATCCCGATGACGAAAACGGCGCCTTTATCCCTGCAGATCCGGTTCTCCCGTTCCTTAGGCTTCAGCCTGGGGTACATCGCCTCCAGCTCCTCGCTGTGGATGAAGAAAATTTCATCGGGGAGATAAGGCTTCCGGAGGGAAGGGTAGGCCGCGCAAACGGTCTGTTCCTGTTTTCGGATCAGGCGGTACAGGATGCGTACGGTTTGTTTCAGAAAGTCCAGATGCCGGTCACGCTCGTCCATGACTTTTTCCCAGTCCCACTGGTCCACATAAAGGGAGTGCAGGTTGTCGAGTTTTTCATGCGGCCTGATGGCGTTCATGTCCGTATAAAGCCCATCGCCGGGCTTGAATCCGTAATCGCCGAGGGCCTTGCGCTTCCACTTGGCCAGGGACTGGACGATTTCCCCCTTGCAGTCCAGATCATCGATGTGAAACTGCACGGGTATCTCCTTTCCGGAGAGATAGTCATTGACACCGTTCCCTCCCCGGACGATGATGGGCGCGGATACGCGCGACAGGTTCAGTACCTTGGACAGGCCGGTCTGGAAGGAGTCCTTGACGAATTTGATCGCCTTCTCGGTTTCGCGCAGTCCGAGGGAGGGGCTGTATTTCTCCGGTATTCTCAGAGATGCGGGTGTCATTTTTTCATCCTTTCAGGTTGATGGTTTCCTTGCGGATCGGATCGGACAATGCCTGTTAAAAGAAGCCGGCAAGCCCGAAGTTGGCCACGTCGCGGGCCCTCCGAATAGGCCGGCGGGCAAACGAACGGATAGAATCATCTTTTCCTCTGCAAATCAAAAATGGCCCTGCAGCTCGCTGCCGGGAGGCTATGAATTCCCCGACGGGTGCGGCTGCAAGAAGTAAAAAACAGAATTGTTGTTTTAAGATAAATATCATACAAAAATGTCGTTATATGGCTTTCCCGCCCCTTTCACTGGTGCGGATCCGTATGCATTCCTCAAGATGCGTGATGAAAATTTTTCCGTCACCCCCCTGGCCGCTGTTGTGCCGGGCTGCCTTGAGGATGGCGCCGACCGTGATGTCCACGAACGCGTCATTGCACGCAATGTCGATACGGACCTTGGGCATCAGGTTGGGGACCACTTTCTGTCCCCTGTAAAGATCCTCGTCGCTGTACTGGCCGTGGCCCGTGCAGCGGCTCACCGTGATCCGTGTGATTTCAGCCGCAATCAGGGATTCCCGCACCTCATCCAGCTTGTCCGGTTGTATGATTGCCGTGATCAATTTCATTTTTTACGTCTCCTGTGTCGCCTGTCAAGTGTGTCACCAGACCGATCCGGGAATGATCTTTATCCTATTGAAAGTTGACCGTGGGATCCGATCAGCTCAAATTGATCAGGCCGTATCCGTGCTCTCCGTGCAGGACATTGTCGAGACCCGTCATCTCGCCTTTTTCGCTCAGCCGCAAACCGGTCGTCTTCTGGACAAGGAAGAGAATCAGGAGGGTGACTGCTGCAGAATACGCAACCGTGATCCCCACTGCGGCAGCCTGTACACCGAACTGGTCCAAAACGGTCCATGTCCCGCCTGCCGCTTCAGCTGCGTTGACCATCCATCCGGGACGGATAAAAAAGGACAGCATCAACGCCCCCAGCATCCCGGCCACGCCGTGTATGCCGAAAACATCGAGGCTGTCGTCGTATCCAAGCCGGTTTTTCAGCAGGATGGCCCCGTAGCATAAGAGGGATGCGGCCGCTCCCATGACGACTGCGCCGTAAGGCTGAACCACGCCTGCAGCCGGGGTGATCACGACAAGCCCTGCCAGCACGCCCGAGCAAAAACCGAGACTGGTGGCCTTTTTATGATGAACCGATTCGATGAGCATCCAGGAAAAGGCTCCCGCGGCGGCTGCGATTTGTGTGACGGTCAGGGCGCGTGCTGTGTCCAGTCCGCTTGAAATGGAACTGCCGGCATTGAACCCGAACCACCCGACCCAGAGCAGCCCTGCGCCCATCAGGGTCATGACCAGGTTGTTCGGATTCATGGCGGTTCCGGGATATCCCCTTCTCGATCCCAGGACCAGGGCGGCCACCAGGCCGCTGACGCCTGCAGTGATGTGCACAACTGTCCCTCCCGCAAAGTCGATCGCGCCCGCGGCTCCCATATTGAACAGGAAGCCGTCCTTGGCCCACACCCAATGGCACACCGGATTGTACACCAGAAGGCTCCAGAGGGTGATGAACAGCAGGTAGCCCTTGAAACGAACGCGTTCCGCGAATGCGCCTGCGATCAGGGCGGGGGTGATGATGGCGAATTTTCCCTGGAACATTGCAAACACATATTCGGGGATCCCGGCGTCCAGAATGGAATCATCCAGCCCTTTCAGAAAAAAGAAATTTCCATTCCATCCCAGCCAGCCTCCGAGCCGGTTTTCTCCGAAACAAAAGGCATAGCCGCACACGGCCCAGAGCACCCCGATGACCGCCATGGATGCGAAGCTGTGCATCATGGTCCCCAGAACGTTCCTGGTTCGGACCAGTCCGCCGTAAAACATGGCCAGACCCGGCACCATGAGAAGCACCAGGGCCGTGGACGTGAGCATCCACGCCGTGACGCCTGAGTCGTTTGCCGGTTGCGCGCCGGCAACCGACGGCAACAGCAGCAATAGAATCGGTAGCATTGTTTTTTTTGCCATTACACCCCCGTTGTTTGTCCGTTTGATGCGGCTGGATCAGGCAAGAGCAGTGCCAGACGGTGAATGACAATCGCCGATCGATCAATAATCTCAATGGGAACAGGATGTTGGTTTGGGGATTTGCTGGAGGAAGAGTGTTTTTCAATTATGGATGGATAATACAATATTGTATTAAATAATAATTGAAAATACAAATGTGTGGTTTGCCTGGAGTCAGATCGCGTAGGATAAAAAATGATCCGGTTTTGCGGTTGGGACCCCGGGGTACACCCCGGATTTAACAGGTCGGATAGGTCGGGATACCGGTGTACACACCGGGGCCGGCAGTGACTCCCAGATGGCTCTTGGCTTCATTGCCATGGGCCGTGCTTTTATCCCGGAAGTTTGCCGTCCATTTGCATTTTCAGGGTCATAACCGGGACCGGCAATGCAGTCATGCCGGCAAAGACCGGGGCCGGTACTTAATTCAGCAGAAGCGATTGTCCTGTATAAAACGTACCGGCCACGGCTGCGGTCATCAGGCTGGCGAGCGTGGCTGCCAGGAGAGCCCTGGGACCGATCCTGGAAAGGTCCCTGGCTCGGCCGGGCGCCACTGCCGTGATGCCCCCGATGAAAACTGCGAGTGAGGCCACATGCGCGAAACCGCACAGGGCATAGGTGCAAAGAACGGACGAACGGGCGTGGTGGATGGCTCCCTGTTTCAGAAGCACGGCCAGGTCCTGATAGGCTGTCAATTCCGTGACCAGAGCCCGCTCTCCGATCAGTCCTGCGATGATCCGGGCATCCTCCGGCGGCACGCCGATGGCGAGGGTCAGGGGATAGAAGAGATATCCCAGAAGGTTTTTCAGGCTCCATTCGAATTGAATTCCGAACAAGCTGTTGATCGGGCCGCCTATCCCTCCCAACAGAAGGTCCGCGAGCGCGATCAATCCCAGGAAGGCGAGCAGCAGGGCTGCGATTCCTGCCACCAGTTTCAGCCCCGCGTTCGCTCCGTTGATCGCCGCTTCAATGACATTGTTGTCCTTGCTGTAATCCGGCTTTACATCCAGGCCGAGCGTTTCCGGGCTGCCGGTCTCGGGGAGCAGGATTTTGGACATGACCAGGGCTGCGGGCGCGGAAAGCAGGGATGCGGACACCAGATGCCCGGCGATTGTGGGAAAAAAGTCTCGCAGGAAAAGCACGTACATGGCCAGGACGCTCGATGCGATCGTAGCCATGCCTGCAGTGAGAACCGTATGCAGCTCGGAACAGGTCATCCGGTCCAGGTACGGCCGCACGGTCAGCACGGATTCGACTCCCACGAAAATGTTGGATGCCGCGCACAGGGATTCGGCGCCGCTGATGCGCATCAGGCGCGTGAAGACCCGGGCGAATACCCGGATCAGAAAAGGCATGACCTTGAAAAAATACAGGATGCTGACCAGGGCCGCAAAAAAAACGATCGTGGGGAGGGCCTGGAATGCAAAGAAGAATCCGAGAGACGATTCGCCGTTCTCCGCAACCGTGCCCGGGGAAAGGGCCAGGCGGCCGAACATGAAACGGATGCCGGCGAACGCGCTGTCCAGTATTTTGATCACTGCGTCGTTGATGACCAGGAACACTTTTGCCCCGGCAGGCACCCAAAAGATGAATCCGGCCAGGACGAGTTGAAGGAGGAATCCCCATAAAAGGACACGGACATTCATGCGTCTCCGGTCCGCAGAGAAAAGCCAGGCGATGCCGAGCATGAGGAAGATGCCTGCGAAACTGACTGCGTTCCACATGGTCATTTTGGGATTCTCCTTTGAATCTGACAGCGAGCGTGAGCGAGCGAATACAAATGCCTTTTACCCTGCAGATCGAAGATCCCCGGCATTTTTTTGCCGGGGGATTCAATCTGACCGCGAGCGCATTTATCGCGGCTTGCTTCTGGCCCTGCCCCGGGCTTTCGTCCGGGGTAAGCGAGCGATTATCAGCAGCCTTGATGCTGCGCGGCGGTTTGGAAACTGCGTCGCATTTTCAAAAGTGCGACGCAGTTTTATAAATGACGGCGGTTTACAGGAGAGGATTGCGAACCGTCCCCAATCGGCAAACGCTTTCTGCCGGAGTGTATCGATTGTTTCCTAGAATTCCCCCTGCAGCCCTGCTGTAAACGTCCGCATGGGCATGAGATTGGATTCCATGGGGGCGTAATTGTAGTTGAAGAGGTTTTCGATGCCGGCCTGGAGTTTCAGCTTGTAGATGCTGTATGCCAGCCGGATGTCGAAAAATTTCATCGGGACGCGCTTGTTGATGGGGTAAACCTTGACTGCCTCGATGCGGCTCGCGTAACGGTAATCCATCTCCAGGGAAGCGGGCCCGATGGACAGCGAAGTTTTCACAGTCGTGAGCAGATCCGGCCTGTAGGTGAGAGGCTCATGCCAGGCCAGGTTCTCATGGTTCATGGCGGTCAGGCTGATCTGCATGCCCGGGGTCAGCGGCAGGCCGAATAAACGCGACGGGACTGAAAGGTTCATGGCCGCTTCCACGCCCTG
>JAFGEX010000323.1 GCA_016931355.1 bacterium | reverse complement strand
TTTGCTTTTAGTGGATGATGTCATGCGCACCGGCAAGGACATGGCGACCGTGGCGGAGGGCACGCCCCTGACCCGGGCGATTCTCGAAATCACGTCCAAGCGCCTGGGTGCCACCTGTGTTCTGAACGCTGAGGGGAACCTGGCCGGCATCATCACGGACGGGGATCTGCGCAGGCTGATGGAGGCGAGGAAAAAAATGGATCGGCTCCGGGCCAAGGATGTGATGCACCGGAAGCCGGTCTGCGTGCCGAGCGGCATTCTGGCCGCGAAGGCGCTTCATATCATGGAGCAGTTCAGCATCAACCAGTTGATCGTGACGGATGCGCATTCCAAACCGGTCGGCATGGTCCATCTCCATGATCTTTTAAAAGCGGGTTTGGCATGAGACGGCGGCTCAATCATCCGGTCCCGGAAGTATTTATCTGCCTGGCGGCTTTCCTGTTGGCGGCATCCGGCTGCCGGCGGTCGGGCAAGGGGGCTGTCGAGGAGGTTGCCCCGTCCGGCCTCCAGCAGGAAGGCTGGAATTCGGTGATCCTGATATCCAGTTCGGGCAGGCTGCAGGCCAGGGTTCAATACGGCCACATGGTCCAGCGGGAGAACAGCAGGCTCATCCATTTCGATGAAGGTGTGGGGGTTGATTTTTACGACGAAACGGGCCGTCACAATTCCCGCCTGGATTCCGAAAAAGGGATATACGACGAGGAATCACAGGATGTCACAGGTTTGGGCCGCGTGGTTGTGGTTTCGGACACCGGGATTACCCTGAAGACGGAACGGCTCCGTTGGATTCAGAAAAAGGAGAAAATCGTCTCGGACACGCATGTGGTTTTCATACAGGAGGGCGACACGCTCTACGGCGTCGGTTTTGAATCGGATTCAGACCTGAAAAACTGGGAATTGGAAACGCCTTCCGGTATACGCAAGAAGGGACTCGATCTTTCCAGAATCCGCGAGGAAATGACCGGACCGGAAGAAACAGCGGCGGATTCCGCTGGAAACGGGATGAAATGATGCGCCGGATTCAATTCCTGTCGGTGCTGGAAACCGTTATCCTGCTGACCGGGGTTGCGTCTTTACTTCATGGCCAGGAATCCGGCAATGAGCCCCTGAGGCTGTTGAGGGCGGACCGGTTGGTCGGAACAAGCCCCGGCGAAGCCCGGCAGTTGAAACTGAGCGGGAATGTCGTTTTCAAGCAGGGAGAAACGGATCTTCTATGCGACGAAGCCACCCATTTCGAAGACCGGCAATGGGCCGAGCTGCGGGGACGGGTGCATATCCGGGACGGGGAGCATACGCTGCAAGCGGACACCGTCCTGATTGACACACGGGAGCGCAAGGAGACGGCCCTCGGAAATGTCGAACTGGAAACAAAGGGGAGGAAAATCACAAGCCGTTTTCTGTCCTATTCCCAGCGGTCGAAGATTGTGCAGGCCAGGAAGAACGTGGTTTTGGAGGATTTTATCCGGAAGGCCAGGCTGACTTCCGGGAGCCTGACCTACAACCGGATTCAGGACTACGCACGCGCGGAGGAGAATCCCAGCCTTGCCGTGGCGGACACGGCCGACCGTGAGGAATTGATTTTAACGGGAAGGGTGATGGAAGGCTGGGGGGAAAGCCAGAAAGTGCTGGTAACCGATTCGGTACGGGTACGGAAAGGAGAAGTGAGGGCGGAAGCAGGGCTTCTTGAATACACGGCCGACGACCGCAGACTCCTCCTGAAAATCCGTCCGGTCATTCATGAGAAAAAACAAATCCTGCGCGGAGACACGGTCGAGTTTTTCCTGGTGAACGATGAATTCGACCGAGGTTCCCTGCGCGGGAATGCCAGCATGTCCCAAAAAGATTCCCTGACAGAGGATATTCTCAAGGGGAATCTTATCTTTCTGACCACGGAACCGGATTCCATGCGCCGCGTCGTGGTTCAGGGCAGGGCTGAAAGCGTGTATCATTCCGAGGAAGAAGAAGGGGGGAAAGGGAAAAACCAGTTGAGCGGTGACCGGTTGACCCTTCTTTTCCGTGCAGGCGAAATACAGTGGATACAGGTGGAAAGCAATCCGGGGCTCTGCGCCGGCACATTCACACCTGAAGGCGGGGACGGGAAAAGTGGAACGAACCCTTAAAACGGACGGCCCGGCGCGCGGCATCACGCGCCTGTGGTCGAAGGATCTGGTCAAATCCTACAAGGGAAGGACCGTCGTGGATCATGTATCCATCGAGGTCCGGCAGGGCGAGATCGTCGGCCTTTTGGGACCCAACGGCGCGGGCAAGACCACCACCTTCTACATGATCACCGGCATGATCCATCCCCAGGAAGGCCGCATTTTTTTTGATGACCGGGATGTCACCCGGATGCCCATGTACCGGCGGGCCAGGCTGGGTCTCGGGTATCTCTGCCAGGAGCCCTCCGTTTTCAGAAAACTGACTGTGGAAGAGAACCTGATGGCCATTCTGGAACTGATGAACATCACCGCACGGGAAAGAAAGGAGGAAGCCGGACGCCTTCTGGAGGAGTTTTCGATCTCGCATGTGTCCGGGCAAAAGGCCATCACGCTTTCCGGCGGAGAGCGGCGCAGGCTGGAGATCGCGCGCGCCCTCGTCACCCGTCCCAAATTCATCCTGCTGGACGAGCCCTTTGCAGGCATTGATCCCATCGCCGTGGAGGATCTCCAGCGCATCGTCCGGCATTTGAAGGAGAGGGGCATCGGCGTTCTCATCACGGATCACAATGTGCACGAAACACTTTCCATCACCGACCGCTCCTATCTGCTCCTGAGCGGCCGAATCCTGAAATCGGGCGACTCGGAATTTCTGGCAAATGACCCGGAAGCCCGCAAGATCTATCTCGGCGAACAGTTCCGGTTGGATCGGTACAATACCTACGCGGAGTAAAGAACATCATGATCCAGATCAGTCAAAGGCTGTCCCTTCAGCAGAAACAAAGCCCGCAGCAGGTTCTGCTGTCCACGCTTCTTCAATTGCCGGTGTTGCGCCTCGAGCAGCGCATTAAGCAGGAGCTCGAGATCAACCCGCTTCTGGAGCTCGAATCGGATCAGGAAGAGGAACTCGAGCAGGCCGAGGAGTCTGAAGCGGAGATGGAAGAAGAGCCGGAAAAGGAAGACGGGGAAGGGGACGACGAACCCAAAGAGGATCCTGAAGAAAAGGAAGTCGATTGGGACGCCATCCTGAACGACGAGGACAATTACGAAATCAAGCAGCCCCGTGAACACCCGGATGACGACATCGACAGGCCGGAACCCGCCCCGGTGACGCTCATGGACCATCTCATCGAGCAGCTTCACCTGACGCCGCTGGACGATTCGGAAAAGGAGATCGGGGAATACATCCTCTGGTGCATCGACGATGCCGGTTATCTCGCTTCCGACGTGGCGGCCATCGCGGATCAGTTTCAGACACAACCCGGGCACATTGAGGAGATCCTGAAAGTCATCCATCGTTTCGATCCCCTGGGCATCGGCGCCCGGAACCTCCAGGAATGCCTCCTGATCCAACTGGACAATGAATCCCCGCAGGACGAAAACGCGATACGCATGGTCCGCGACTGCTTTGAAGATTTCACCAACAAACGTTTCGAAAAGATAGCCCGGCGCCTGGAAATCGATCTCGAGGAAGTCAAGCGCGTCATGCAGCATGTCTCCCGGTTGAATCCGAAGCCGGGCGAATCGTACATGCCGGAGGCCGCGAACATCATCGTTCCGGACCTTTTGGTCGAACGCACGGAGAAGGGATTCCAGGTCATCCTGAATGATTGGAACATACCGAGGCTCAGAATCAACGAATCCTATAAACAACTGCTCCGATCCAAGGACAACATCAACCGGGAGACGCGGGATTACATCCGCCAGCGCCTGGAGTCCGCGAGATGGCTGATCAATTCCATCTATCAGAGGCGTTCCACCATCATCCGGGTCATGGAATCCATCGTCAAGCATCAAATTGACTTTTTCGAAAAAGGAAAAGAATTTCTTAAACCATTGATATTAAAAAATATAGCCGATGACGTCCATTTGGATATTTCAACCGTCAGCCGTGTCACCAGCGGGAAATACGTACAGACGGAATACGGCGTATTCGAGCTGAAGTACTTTTTCAGCGAGAGAATGGAAACCGCGGATGGAGACGAAGTATCCAACAAACTGATCAAGGAAAAAATCAGGCAGATCATCGAAAAAGAAAATCCAAAAAAACCGCTCAACGACCAGACGATTTCCGCGATGCTCAGCCAGGACGGTTTCATCGTGGCCAGGCGTACGGTGGCCAAATACCGCGAGCAGATGCGCCTGCCGGTTGCACGGTTGAGGCGACAGATATGATTCAGACTGTGAGGAATCCCATGTCCGGCCCTTTTCCGGCTTTTCAGGCGACAACAATACTGGGAGTCATCCGTGACAACAAGGTTGCGCTGGGCGGAGACGGACAGGTCACGCTCGGGGACACGATCATGAAAGTCAAGGCGAAAAAAGTCCGGAAGATGTACAACGACACGATTCTCGCCGGTTTTGCAGGCGCGGCCGCGGATGCGTTCACCCTGTTTGAAAAATTCGAGAAAAACCTCGAAAAATACAGGGGGCATCTGTATAGAGCGTCGGTTGAGCTGGCAAAGGAATGGCGGACGGACAAATACCTCCGGCGCCTCGAGGCCCTGCTTGCCGTGGCGGACCGCAAGGGGATGCTGGTTCTTTCCGGCAGCGGTGAAATCATTGAGCCGGACGACGACATTGTCGCGATCGGCTCCGGCGGACCTTATGCCCTGGCCGCGGCCAGGGCCCTCATGGAGAATACGAAGCTTCCCGCAGCAGAGCTCGTCAAGAAGGCGCTGCACATCACAGCCGGTATCTGCATCTATACCAATGATCGAATCGCCATCGAGGAACTTGGATGAAAAACGAGACCGGCTCCCTGCCCCTCTCCTCCGGAAATCCGGCACGCGAATACACCCCCAGGGAAATCGTGGCCGAACTGGACAAATTCATCATCGGGCAGAAACGCGCGAAAAAAATGGTGGCCATCGCCCTGAGGAATCGCTGGCGCAGGCGTCAAGTCGCCGAGGATCTCCGGGAAGAGATCATGCCCAACAACATCATCCTCATCGG
>JAFGEX010000322.1 GCA_016931355.1 bacterium | reverse complement strand
GCCGGCGTGTAGGCATTGGCCTCGAGGGCGTAGGACCAGAGCAGCTGACCGGCCGGAGAAACCGCATGCACGGATCCGCTCGGCGTCCACATGAAAATACCGGTGCTCACATAAACCGTGCCGTCCGGGCCGATCGCCGGGCAGCAATAGTAGAGGGCTTCGTTGAAATCCATTTTCCAGATGAGCCGGTTGTCGCACAGGGCTTCGAGGGTGTGATCCCTGTCCATGATGAAGGATCCGGAATCCGGCACCGCAATGCTGTCCAGGAACACGCGCAGGTTGGAGGAGGCGGGCAGAAGCCCATACAAATAACGTATCGTGTCTCCGTTCGCCCACAACTCGGAGCCTGTATCCGGCCATCCCCAGGCCCCAGCCTCGACACGCGTGATCAGCGTGCGGGAGCTTTCCGGTTCGGGCGCCGGTTCAGAGGGATTTTTCTTCCTGCAACCTGCCAGCAACGATGCGGTCAGGAGGAATCCGAGAATCTTTTTAAAGGTATTCATGATTTCTCTCCTGTCAGCCTGTGTTACACGCGCCTGTTTTCCGGCTCGCTTCCGGACCGTCCGAAACAAACGCATTCAGGCCGAGCAGGTGCCGGGCGAATTCCTGCATCCAGGGTGTTTGAAGGAACATATTTTCAAGGTTGTTGATCCATACGGATTATAATGTTTTTAAAGATGATAAGCAAGCAATAAACACTGCAGCGGGATCGCGGGAATTACCGCAATATGATTTGCGGCATGGCCGACATCCCGCTTGACATTCCATATAAAATTCAATATTTTAACTTTATTCATCACGGATTGGGCAGCAAGCGTTTCCCAGCGGCCTTCGGCGAAATGGGTGAACGTGAATGATCATCTCCATCCTTTTCAGATCAGCAGCTTGCTGCCGGGGATTCTCAATCTGTAATGAAAAAAGCTTTGGGATCTGTTCGCTGATCCTGCCATCAACCGCGGGATGGGCGCTCGACCATTCATGGATATCCCATTTAACCATCGGAGGAGCCCGTGAGCAACGGAACGCAGAAACTCTCCATCAGGGAAAAAATTGGATACGGATTCGGGGACACCGCGTCCAATTTCTACTGGCAGATGTTCATGAATTTCCTGCTCTTTTTCTACACGGATGTTTTCGGGATTTCCGCAGCAGCAGCGGGCACCATGTTCCTGGTTGTCCGGATCTGGGACACGGTGAACGATCCGCTGATGGGCCTGATCGCGGACCGCACGAACACACGCTGGGGCAAGTTCAGACCCTGGCTGATCTGGGGAGCCATTCCCATGGGCATCATCGGCGTGCTGACCTTCACGACACCCAACCTGGCTCCGGGCGGAAAGATCATCTATGCGTACATCACCTACACGCTCATCATCATGGCTTACACGGTGGTCAACATCCCGTACTCGGCGCTGATGGGCGTGATGACGCCCAATTCCCTGGAACGGACGAGCCTTTCCTCCTACCGGTTCGTGCTGGCCTTTGTGGGCGCTTTCATCGTTCAGGGCGCGACATTGCCGCTGGTCAAGTTTCTCGGTAAAGGGAACCAGGCGACCGGATTCCAGATGACCATGGTCGTTTACGGCATCGCGGCCGTCGCATTGTTCGTCGCCACGTTCGCCATGACGCGCGAACGGGTCCATCCTCCGAAGGAGCAAAAAACGTCATTCAAGAATGACCTCGGAGATCTCGCCCACAACAAGCCCTGGATCATCATGTTCTTCATCGGCATTTTCGCCCTGACCTACAACTGCATCCGAAGCGGCGCGATCGTCTATTATTTCAAATATTACATCGGAAACGAAGCCCTGACCTCCGCGTTCATGGTCAGCGGAACAGCGGCCGTGATCGTGGGCGTGATGCTCACTAAAACCTTTTCGCAGCTTATGGGCAAACGGAACCTGTACATCCTGCTCATGGGACTCACCACAGTCCTTTCCGCTCTTTTTTATTTCATACCGAAGGACCAAATCGTACTCGTCTTCATCGGGCACATCGTGATCTCCTTTGTGCTCGCGCCCACGGCGCCCCTGATCTGGGCCATGTACGCGGACACGGCGGACTATTCGGAGTGGAAATGGAAGCGCAGGGCCACGGGCCTGGTTTTTTCCGCTGCGAGTTTCGCCCAGAAAATGGGCTACACCATCGGCGGCGCCCTGGCCGGCTGGCTGCTGGCCTATTTCGGCTTCAAGGCGAACGTCGTGCAGACCGAGGCGACCCAGAACGGCATCCGGCTTCTGATCAGCGTCATCCCGGCTGTCGGGAGCGCGCTGGCCGCTCTCACGGCTCTCTTCTACACCCTGGACGAGCCGCTCATGAAGAAGATCGAACAGGAATTGACGGAAAGAAAAAAGGCGTAGGAGGTTTCCCATGCCGGGAAAAAGACTATGGATACCGCTGTCGCTCGCGTTTCTTGCTGCGGCAGGTTGTTCTTCGCGTGTCAGCCGGGATAAAATCGATCTGACCAGGCAGAAATTCATCGGCCATGCGATCTGTTATTCCGGATACCGGGAGGGCCAGCATCCGGACAAGGGCATTTATCCGTCCCAGGCCCAGATCCTCGAGGACATGAAAATCCTGGCGAAACACTGGAGGCTCATCCGTACGTACGGATCGGACCGGCACAGCGAGGACATCCTGGAAGTCATCCGCCGGGAAAAAATTCCGATCCAGGTGCTTCTGGGGGCCTGGCTCGGCATCGAACCCGGCACCGAGGAGGCGAACGCCAGGCAGATTTCGAACTGTATCCGGCTGGCCAACGCGTACCCGGACGTGGTCGTGGCCGTGGGCGTGGGCAATGAGATACTCGTCTCCTGGTCGAATCACAAGGTGCCGCTGGAAAAGGCCATCCAGTACGTCCAGCGGGTCAAGGATTCGGTTTCCGTGCCTGTCACGGTCGCGGACGATTTCACATTCTGGCGCGACAACGGGGCAAGCCTGGCGGAAGTGGTCGATTTCGTTTCCATGCACACATACCCCATGTGGGGCAGGGTGGACATCGACAGTGCCATGGCCGTCACGATCAAACATTACGAGAGCGTCAGGGATGCGCTTCCGGGAAAAACCATCGTCATCACGGAAGCGGGCTGGGCGACATACACGGAAGGCCCACTCCATGCCCCGCGGGCCGGGGATGAGAAGAAGCAGATCCGGTATTTCAACGAATTGCATGCCTGGGCCAAGGCCAACAATGTCAACGTGTTTTTCTTCGAGGCGTTCGACGAACCCTGGAAGGGGACCGGGACCGAAGGGCATTGGGGCCTTTTTACGGAAGGCCGCAAGGCCAAGCCCGCCGTTCAGCAATGGTATCCGGAGCTGATGCCGGACGGCCCGACCTCGCCCGGTTACGGGGATTGAAAAACGATTTTTGTAGGGGCGGCCCCCCGTGGCCGCCCGAATGGGGATTGAAAACGATTGTTTTTGGGGCGGCCCCCCGTGGCCGCCCGAATGGGGATTGAAAACGATTGTTTTTGGGGCGGCCCCCCGTGGCCGCCTTCATTTTAATGTCATAATTGATGTGTTTGGGGGATTAAATTGCATTTTAATCCTGAAATACATCATAGGCGTTCAATACGGTTACACGGATATGATTATAAGAATCCCGGAGCTTATTTTGTAATGTTGGTCGTTCAGGATCGGCAATTGCTGTTTGGCGATATTTTGAACGGTGAAATGATTTTGAACAATTCCGGAAAGATCGTACAAAAAACCTTTAATGAAATACCTGAATATTATCCTGGTGTTTATTCAGATTCATGCGTCGTCATGCCGAATCATTTTCATTGCATTCTTATAATAAATACTGAATCAACCGTACGTACATTAACAAGATCAAACCACCCCGGG
>JAFGEX010000321.1 GCA_016931355.1 bacterium | reverse complement strand
TCACCGTGTCGATCACGCCCTGCTGATGGCCATGGGCCGTATCCACGCACACGATGTCCACACCGGCTTTCCTGAGCTCTTCCACGCGTTCGGGCGTGTCCGGGCCCGTGCCCACGGCAGCGCCGACCAGCAGCCTCCCCCCCTCGTCCTTTGCGGCATTCGGATGCGCCTTGCGCTTCTGGATGTCCTTCACCGTGATCAGGCCCTTGAGCATGCCGTTCTTGTCCACGATGGGGAGCTTTTCGATGCGGTGTTTCTGGAGGATCGCCTCCGCCTTCTCGATCTTCGTCCCCAGCGGGGCGGTCACCAGATTCTCGCGGGTCATCACCCGGGAGACGGGCTGGTTGAGCTTCGTCTCGAAACGGATGTCCCGGTTGGTCAGAATACCGACGAGCTTCTGCCCCTCCACGATGGGGATGCCCGAGATGTGGTACTGATGCATGAGTTTGAGCGCGTCCCGCAGGGTCTTTTCAGGAGTGAGGGATATGGGATTGTTGATCATGCCGCTTTCGGAGCGCTTGACCTTGTCCACTTCAGAGGCCTGCCGGTCGATCGGGAAATTCTTGTGGATGATGCCGATCCCGCCCTCGCGCGCGAGCGCAACAGCCATCCGCGAGTCCGTCACCGTGTCCATGGCCGCCGAAGCCAGCGGTATCTGTATCCAGAGGTTCCGCGTGACGCGCGTCCGCAGATCCGTTTCCCTGGGCAGGACGCGTGATTTGGCGGGGATGAGCAGGACGTCGTCGAATGTCAGGCCTTTCATCACGATTTTTTCTTTCATGGAGCCGATCCTGTTCTGAAATGGCGGGGTTTCGCGGGTCATGGAAAAATCATGGTCAATGCCGTGTTCTTGTTAAAAGTTAATCATAAGAAATTTTTCAGGAATATGCAACTTTTTTATCTGCGGCCGGATGAAACCAGAACCATGCCCGAGACGGGTGGTACCTCTATGCCGCCGCCCTTCAGGATACGCAAAACATCCGGCCCCGCCTTTTCATCATCCGCCAGCACCTTCCATTTTTGTGCCGGGCAATCGAAACGGACCGGTTGCGCCGGGTCCGCATTGATCAGGACCAGGATGGTTTTCAGCATGCCTTCTTTTCCGGAATCGATCGTGAAACCGATCCCGGATTCCGCATTCGAATCCAGGAACTGCAGGCGCATCCCCGCATCCCTGAACTCCCGGTGTTTCATCCGGATGGCGATCAGGCCGCGATAGTATTCCAGCAGGCCCCTGTTGATCCGGGCTTGCCTGAAATCAAGCCAATTCGTCTCATTGTCCTTGTTGTAGCTGTTGTGGTCGAAAGGCCCGGCTTCCGGATCCTCGACCGGTCCGGAGACGATGACTTTGGACCTGGCGAATTCCTGTCCTGAATGCAGCATGACCACCCCTCTGCTGGTCAGGAGGACCAGGGCCGCGAGTTTGTTCAAGCGGACCTGTCTTTCGTCAAGCCGGGCGCCGCTCCGGGCTGAAAGGCCGTGAGCGGTTTTTTCATGCCCCTGCGCGATCCGGATGAAATCGCCGAGCGTATAATGGTCATGGCATTCGAGGTAATTGACCGAATGGCCGGCCTTGTGAAAGGGCCCGCCGCAATCCCTCAGGGATCCCCGGATATGGCACTTGAGGGCTTCCCTCGCGTCCGGCCGGTCCCGTTTTCCAAAAATGAATCCAGGGCTTTTACCTGGATCCTCCCCCTTGACCGCATTCCGGAAAACGTCGTTCCAGGCGCCCCATCCGCGGTCTGAAAACTCCTGAAGGCTGTATTTGCCGCCTCCCCAGGGTTCTGCGATGAGGATGACATCCGGATTCACGGAACGCGCGGCGAGGGTGACGGCGTCCAGCGTGGCGCTGTCCAGCATGGCTGCAAGATCAAAACGGAATCCGTCCACGTGAAACTCCCGCATCCAGTAGAGGATGCTGTCCACGATCATACGCCTGGCCATGGGCCTTTCGGTCTTCAGATCATTGCCGCAGCCGCTCAGGGACAGGAAATCCCCGTTCCCGTCCAGTCTGAAATAGTATTCCCTGTCTATCCATTTCAAGGGATTCCGGTCGTAGTGCGAAACATGGTTGTAAACCACGTCCAGGATGACCGCAATGCCCTGCCTGTGCAGATCCCTGATGAGTCTTTTCAATTCAAACACGGCTCTTCCGCCGAGACCGCAGACGCCTCCCTTTTTCTCGCTGCGGTCCGAGGCATAATAGGATTCCGGCGCAAAAAAACAGGTGGTCATGTAGCCCCAGTGATTGCGGCTGTAGGGATTCCAGAGATTATGCACGGCAGGGGACTTGTCCTGAAAATCGGGTTCCCAGTTGGCAAATTCGTGCACCGGGAGGAATTCAACTGCGTTGATGCCGAGGGATTGGAGGTATCCCATCCCGCCCGCGCATCCGGATGCCGAAACACCGGCATAGGTGCCCCGCATCCGTGCCGGCACACCGGAGCTCGGATGCCTGGAAAAATCCCGGACATGCATCTCGTAAATCACCAGGTCCTCGAGCCTGGGACGGATGCGCCTGTCCTTCCCCCAGTCAAAGGGCGTTTCCGGCAGGATGAAGGTCATTCCGTCGTTCAGATAATGATTCCGCGTTGCCACGGCCCTGGAATAGGGATCGATGATCAGCGGCGGATTTTCAGCCGCCTGGGGATCAAAGGCGTTGAAAACCCGGTATCCGTAATACCAGCCCTCGCGGTTTCCCTCCAGCTTGATTTCCCAGATCCCCTGATCATCCCTTGTCATGGGATATTCAGACAGCCTGCCGCTGAACGTGCGGGACAGGCAGAGCAGCACGCGGGAGGCCCTCGGCGCAAAGACACGGAACATCCGGATGCCGCGTTCCAGAACGGAGCCGAGGGGCTTCCCGGAATAGAAGGAGTCCAGCAACGGCCCCGGATCCAGCCTGGCGCGGCCCATGCCGAGTATTTCAATCCACTGGTTTTTCCCGATATCCAGGTCCGTGGTCTCGGCAATGTATGCCTCGTCCCGTTTCAAAAGCCTCAGCACGCCGCCCTGTTTGAGGCGGACGCGGTCCGCAAACAAGGACCCGCTGAACCCGGGCAGGAGGATTTCGATGCTGTTCCGGGTGAGGATTTTTGCCTGTATGGGGGTCATGGATCAGAAACACACTCTTTAAAACCGGATCTGCATTTGAAGGACGGGTAACGGAGGCATTCCGGATGATTCTCCTACTCCGGTCTCATGCATCCTGGACAGGGACCAGCCGATCAGGGAACCGGCCGCTGCGCCGGCCAGAACATCCGTGGGGAAATGCTTGCCCGAAGCCACACGCAGACAAGCGGTTCCTATACACATCGCCAGCCCGGCATGGAGGAGAGGATCCCGCCAGCCCTCCGGGACCATGCGGGTCCGGGCCATTCGGGTTGCGAACACGGCCCCGCAGAATGCAACCGCCGTATGCCCGGAGAAAAAGGATTGCGCGGCATCCCTGTCCAGGCTCACGGAGCTCCGGCGCCCTGGACTGTAAGCATACGGCCGGGGCCTTTGGAACACGCCCTTGCACAGATAGACAGCGGCGCGGGTGAGGACCAGGGCTTCCAGATACACGGCCAGACCGTCCGGCAACTCCTTTCGGGAAACCTGTGAAAAGGCGATCAGGGGCAGAATCAGGGAGCCTGCGGCGGTCCCGTCGCTCAGGCGCGCAAGGAAAGGATTCTCCAGACCGGCCGCCCATCTGTCCGGGAGAAAAATGGAACCGCGGTTCAGCTTCAGCGTATCGGGAGGCCTGATGTTCGACTGGGCCTGGAATGCAGCGCCGGTCAGCGCCAGGGCTCCGAAGACCACCGGTATTTCCTTTTCAGGTCCGGTCCTGTAGCGCGTGCCGGAAAAGGCCGGCAGCATGACGAGCAGGATTCCCAAAAACGAGCCTGTATGCCGCCGGCTCATTCGACCCTGACCATCAGGTTTTGTGTTTTCGGATCGACCCAACCCCGCGCCATGCGCGGCGTATTGTACGCAATCCCGATCCTGCCGAACCGGTCCATGCAGATCACGCCCCCGAGTCCGTCCCCCCGCCTGACCAGCACGCGTATGCCTGCAGCCGCGGCCTTCTGCGCGTCCGCTCCCCGCCGCATCCGCTCCGCGACCTCGCGCGCCAGCATGACCTTCATGATGGCCTCGCCCCAGCCTGTGCAGGAAACGCCTCCGGCCGCGTTTTCCGCGTACGTGCCTGCTCCGATGATCGGCGTGTCCCCCACACGCCCCGGAATTTTCTTGGGCGTGCCGCCCGTGGAGGTCCCGGCCGCGATGCGGCCTTCCTGATCCATGGCCACAGCGCCCACCGTGCCCCGTTTTTTCCCGAAAGCCTCCTTGGCGTGAAAATGCTCGTTTGCAATGAGGGATTCGAGCCTCCTGAGCTCCCGCTGCGTCAGCAGGGAATTGATGGGCACGGATTGAAACCCCTGCTCGCGCGCGAATTCCTCGCATCCGGTTCCGGCCAGCAGGATATG
>JAFGEX010000320.1 GCA_016931355.1 bacterium | reverse complement strand
CCGTTGATCGGTCTGTCTGCCATGGTCTCCGCCCGGGCGTGGATAGGCGATTTCCTGTGGGCTGTTCTGGTACTGGCTCTCACCATTCCTCTGGGCAGGTACTTCTGCGGCTGGATTTGTCCCATGGGCACGTCCCTGGACGCCTCGGACGGAATCATCAAAGCGAAGGCATCACGATCCAATACACCGGGAAAAATAAGGCTGCATTGGATCAAATACGGCATAGGGATCGCCGTCCTGACGGCTTCCGTCTTTTCGTTTCAACTGGCGGGTTTTCTGGACCCCATCTCCATTTTTACCCGGACTGCAGTCACGGTTCTCTATCCGGTCTTTGTCTATTTCACAGACGGCTGGATCGGTCTTCTGTTTTCCGTCGGATTCCTGGAAGACACGGCCTTTCAGATCAACCGGTTCCTTCAGTCCTTCATCCTCCCGGTTCATGCGACCCTCTTCAGGGGGAGTATCTTCATAGCCGCTGTGTTCCTGATCATTCTCGTTCTCGGTCATTATCAAAAACGGTTCTGGTGCCGGAACCTTTGCCCGCTCGGAGCCCTGTTGGGTCTGTTTTCGGTTTTTCGGATTTACCGGAGAAGAGTGGATGATTCCTGTACGGATTGCGGTCTTTGCCACCGGTCCTGCCGGATGGGCGCCATTCCCAAAGAAGTCCGGAATACCGATCACGCCGAATGCATCAATTGCATGGACTGCCAGGCCATCTGTCCGGTTCAGGCCATCCATTTTGATCTCAAATCCCGGCCCGCGGCCGCAGCGGTGGACCTGTCCAGACGCAGGCTGCTGGGAGCCGGTGCATCCGGCATTGCAACGCTGGGGCTTCTAAGAATCGGATTCCGGAATTCCGTCTCGGCCGGCAAGGTGGTCAGGCCTCCCGCCTCCCTGGAGGAACCGGATTTCCTGGACCGGTGCATCCGCTGCGGTGAATGCATCCGGATCTGTTCCACATCCGGTGCAGGCCTCCAGTTTACGGCTCTGGAGAGTGGGTGGGAAGGGCTTGGAACCCCTCAACTGCTGACACCAGCCGGTTATTGCGAGTACAACTGCAATCTCTGCGGCCAGGTTTGTCCGACCGGCGCCATCCATCCCGTGACCGTGGAAGAAAAACACCGTGTCAAGATGGGAACCGCGCATTTCAATAAAACGATCTGCATCCCCTGGTATTACGGCGAAAACTGCATGGTCTGCGAAGAGCATTGCCCCGTACCGGAAAAAGCCATTCAATTCGTGGAAAAGGAAGTCACGACTATAGACGGAAGAACGGCAACCGTGCTGCTGCCCTATGTGCGCGAGGACCGTTGCATCGGCTGCGGCATATGCACGTGGTGTTGTCCCCTGACAGGCGAAAAAGGCATCGCCTTGAATCATGACGGCGAGCAGCGGTGGCCGCTTTAGGCCGTCCAGCCGGCGCATAACGCTTCAAGCGAACGGACGACGAGATGTCTGCGAAAGAGATGACCAAACGAATTGCGGTTGCCCTGATCGGCATCCCCCTGATTCTGGCCTGCATCTGGGCCGGCGGATTGTTTTTCCTCGTTCTGGTCAGCCTGATCGAGGGCTTCGCGCTTTTCGAATTATACCGCATGGCTGAAAATAAACGCTTCTTCCCCTCCAAGGCTCTCGGGATCTGCATCCTGCTTCTCTTCAACATCCTCCTTTACCTGGGGAACATTCACAGGGCTTTGCTGCTGTTTCTGATCGGCTTTCTGGGCATCCTCGCCGCCGAACTCTTTAAAAAAAGAAAAGAGCCTCTCGCGAACGCCGCGATATCCGTATTCGGCGTTCTGTACATCATGCTTTTTTCATCCCTGCTGCTGCTGCGGCAGATTTCTTTCCATACGCAGGGAGCATACCGGGGTGAACGACTCGTCGTTTTTCTGTTCGCCCTGATCTGGATATGTGACTCGGCAGCCCTGTTTATCGGGAGGAGATTCGGCAAAAACAGGCTGTACCGGCAGGTGAGTCCCAATAAAACCTGGGAGGGCGCAGTTGGCGGATTCGTGATTACCTTGATCTCAGCAGGGTGCGCCGGTCCGTTTTTCATGCCCTTTCTGACGCGGATGGATTTGATCGCCATCGGCGCCATTGTCGGAATCATCGGGCAGATCGGAGATCTGGTTGAGTCCCTGTTCAAGAGGGACGCCGGCGTCAAGGACTCGTCACCGGTCATCCCCGGGCATGGCGGTTTTTTGGATCGTTTCGACAGCCCCCTTTTTGTTGGTCCTGCCGTATTGATCTATCTGGCGGCCCTGTACGGCCGTATCTGACCGGATTCTTTCACCGGGCGCGTCACACCCCCCGTTGCTTTTAAGAGGGATTTCGGATAAAATCCCCTTTCCCGTGCGGTTTGCAAAAATGACTTCCCTGAAAACCTTGCATCCTTTTTTCCGCATTCATGAAGAGGCGGCGAAAAATGTGAATGGAATGAAAAAAATTCCATGCAGGGAGGAAACTTTTACCATAAACAACGTTTAAAACAGGCTTTTAGACGCCTAAAACCGGCTGGTATGAATTTTGCCTAAATCAGGGAGAAACTCCAGATTGTATTTTCAAACAGGAAGGAAAGATGGATACACAGAAGGTTCTTCTCTGGATCGCAGAATCCGATTTGGCGGATCGGATTGAAAAAGCGCTGGACAGGGCCGGTTTTTCAGTGATCCGCAGCCATCAGGATGCTGATGTCATGGATAAGCTTCTCAAACTTGAACCGCAAGCCCTGATCGCGGATTCCAACTGCCTGAACGATAAATCCGGAGAATTCGGACGGATCTTGAAAAACCAGTTCAGAAAGACGGCGCTGGTGCTCATCTCCGGAAGCAGAAAGCTCATGGACCGCATCCATGCCCTGGAGGACGGCGCGGACGAGTATTTCACGCCGGAATCGGAAATCGATGAGTTGATTGCCAAGGTCAAGGCCATCATCCGCCGGATATCCATGGTCAATGCCACACCGCGCAGCCTCACGATCAGGGACATCGTCATCAATCTGGATACCCATGAGGTGAAAAAGGCGGGAAAACTCGTTGATCTGACCTACACCCAGTTCAAGCTTCTGTACCTGCTGGCATCCCAGCGCGACAGTGTATTTTCCAGGCATGAGATACTGAGCAAGGTCTGGGGTGAAAACGCGTTCGTCAACGACAGGACCGTTGACGTGCACGTTAAAAGGCTCAGGGAAAAATTGGGGGAGAACAACCAGCCGTCGAAGTACATCCAAACCATACACGGATTGGGATATCGTTTTGTCTGATAAAGCCGGCTGATCCGGATCCTCCAGTATCCGGATTTGAATGAGACCAAAAGAGCATTTCCCGCGGATTTCCGCGGGGCAAGCAAACGGGACGAAGCGGATTTTTTTCTGTAAAGAGAAGACGGCCGGGGGGCCTGCTGCAGGGGAACTGCCGATCAGGAAGCCGATTCCCGGGCAGTCCCAGGTCCGGAAGACCGCCGAAAAGATGGGTGGGGCGGAGAAGACAAGGAAAAGGAAAGTGGTCACCTCAATCATCCAAAAATGGCATCGCTCGCTGGAACAGAACATCCAGGATTCATTCTGCGACATCCGGTTGCACGAGGAAAATGGTTCTTTCGGCAGGCTGGCATTCTGGCTGATCATGAACCTCCGCCAGGGGATCAAACGCGTCATTGATTTCATCTTTGCATTTCTGCTGATCATCATCGGTCTTCCCCTGTTCATCGCCATTTCGGCAGCCATCAAATGGACATCCGCGGGTCCCGTGTTCTTCAGGCAGGAAAGAGTCGGACACCGGGGACGGATTTTCAGAATCTTTAAATTCCGCACCATGTATGTTGAAAAAGAGAACGATCGGCACAAGCAGATCATCCAGGGCCTGATCAACGAGGAAGGCGCCGAGAAAGAGGATGTGCTGGCCGGCTATCTGGAGTATCTGGATAAGCGGATCACCCGCGTCGGCCGTTTTCTGCGCGCCTCCAGTCTGGACGAGCTGCCCCAGTTGTTCAACGTTTTTCTGGGACACATGAGTCTGGTGGGACCCAGGCCGCATCCGATTTACGAAGTGGAGGAATACAAGGCGTGGTACAAGCGAAGGCTGTGCGTCAAACCCGGCCTGACCGGGTGGTCCAAATTGAACCTGCGCCTCACGCCGAAAAACTACGAGGAGGCCATTCTCTATGACCTGTGGTATGTGGATCACTGGAACATCGGTCTTGACCTCCGCATCCTCTTTCTGACCATCCCGTTTGTTCTCAGCATGAAGGATGCCCACTGATCCGGCGTCTGAAAGGAAGAAGAATGCGATTCAAGGGGAAGAAAGTGCTGGTGACCGGCGGGGCAGGCTTCGTCGGATCCGTTCTGACGGATACGCTGATCCAGGAGGGGGCGAAGGTCACCGTCCTGGACGACCTGTTCACGGGGCGGAGGGAAAACCTGCGTTCGCTGAGACGCATCCGGTTCATTCAGGGCTCGGTAACCGACCTGAAGCTGGTGAATCGTCTCGTCAAGCAATCGGATCTCGTCTTCAACCTGGCGGTGCGCAACATCATCGTCTCCACCAAGTCCCCCCAGCTGGATTTTCAGGTGAATACGGGCGGCATGTTCAATGTCCTCATTGCCGCCAAAAACTACGGGATCGAAAGAATCGTCTATACGTCATCCGTCTCGATCTACGGCAATGCGCGGCATCTTCCCATCGATGAGAATGACGGGCTCAGCATTCTGAATCCCTATGCGGCCAGTAAACTGTCCAGCGAAAATTATTGTTCGGCCTTCTATGAATCCTACGGGGTTCCGGTCACGATTGTCCGGTACTCCAATGTGTACGGTCTCAACCAATCTCCTTTGAATCCCTATTGCGGGGTCGTGTCCAAATTTTTTGACCAGATCATGAAAGAGCGGGATCCCCTGATACACGGCAGCGGGGAACAAACACGTGATTTCACCTATGTGACAGATGCAGTGGAGGCGACGCTGCTTGCCTCCCTGGTGCCCAAAGCGCTCGGCGAAGTTTTCAATGTGGGAACGGGAAAAGAAACCAGCGTGAATGAGCTGGTCATGAAAATCATTCAGATCACCGGTTCGCGCGTCAGGCCCCGGTACATTGACAGACGAGACATCGACAATGTCCAGCGCCGTGTCCTCAACATCGAAAAGAGCCGGCGCATATTGAGATGGGTTCCAGCCAAGACTCTGGAAGCCGGCCTGACCGAAACCTACGCGTGGCTCGGGTCGGCCGGAAAAGGTTAAAAATGAAATCCCGGTCCGGTGCAACCGGGAAAAGCAGTCGATCAACTCATTTTGGAAATCCATGAGGAATTGTTTTTCATTTCTGCGCGAGCGGCTTTCCATCCGTTCGGAGAGCGGCATTACGCGCCGTTTGTATTCCATCTTTCAGAGCTATGGATGGACCACGGAGAATTTCCGCCGCAATCTCGAATCCCTTGCGGATCTGCTGGAGGAATTGGAGGCTCCGGCCACTTTTCCGGTGACGGCGTCTGCGGTCGCGCGTCATCCGGCCCTGTTTGGGCGACTGCAGAAGAGGAACATGGAATTCGCGGTTCACGGGTACCGGCACATCGATTACTCTCGACTGCCCCGTGAAAAAAGCCTGGCCCTGTTGACCCGTTCCCGGGAGGTTTTTCGCCGTTACGGATTATGCGATTCCGGATTTCGCTATCCATTCCTGCGAAAACCGGCTCTGGGTGCGGGTCTGTTGGAGTCCTGCGGTTTTCTCTGGGACAGCAGCGAAGTCGTGTCCTGGCCTCTCCAGAGGCCCGAGGCCCTTGAAAACAAACACTGGAATGATTATCTTCAAATCTTGGGAACCTATGATCCCGAGGAGCTGAAACCGGGAAACTGTCTCCCCAGACTGAAGGGCCGGATGGTTGAAATCCCCGTTTCCATGCCGGATGATGACATTCTGTTCGAAAGGCTGAAGCTTCCGGACCGGTTGATCCGGGCCATTTGGGAACAGATACTCACGGCCGCCTGCCTGCAGGGGGTTTCCCTGGTCATTCAGTTTCATCCGGAACGCTGGCCTCTCTTCAAGCAGCTCCTCCGTCACCTGATCCGGCGTGCGCGGGAGGGCCGGGAGGCCTGGATCTGCAATCTGAGCCAGATGTCCGAATGGTGGCGAAGACGCTCCTTTTGCACCTGGAAAACGGAATACAGGGGAGCCGGCCTGAACCGGGTGGTTGTGAACGGCCCGGCCGGATTAGCCCTGCTGGGATCAATGGGGATGCAACCGGAAACGGTCGAAACATCATCGCGCAGGGACGGCCTGACCGTGACCTGCCGCACGAGGCTGAAGCCGGTCATCGGGGTTTCCCCGCAGAGTTCCGAATCCCTGTTTTCCTTTCTGGGAGAGGAGGGGTGGGCCTGGGAAAGAACGGAAACGCCTGAAGGCTATCCGGTCGTGATTCGTCATCCGGGCGCCTTGACGCCTGAAGATAAGCGGCGTCTATTGTCCCGCATACGCGCCCTGAAGGCACCTCTCCTCAAGGTTCAGTTGTGGCCGGCTCCGCATCGGTACGCGTTGGCGGTGTCCGGCGACATCGACGGCATTGATTTCTGGGATTACATGGGGCGGTTCTATGGATCCTGAAGCAAGCATTCAACGCATTTCGTTCAGTGATTTCCTTCTTCCCATTCGAAGGAACCGCTGGGCGTTTTTGCTCTCTTTCTCAGGCGTGTTCCTGACCGTTGCGTATCTTACGCTGACCTCCGTCCGGATTTACCAGGCGACCGCCACCCTGTTCATCAATGAGGCGAGCCTGACGCGTGGTCAGATTTTTGAGTCCTCCAATCCGGCTCAGCAGAAATTTCTGGTCAAAAACCAGATATCCATCCTGAAGAGCAGAAATCTGGCCTCGGATGTGATACGCCGCCTGGAAGCCTCGCCGGACAGTCAACGGTTGAACATACTCGGAAACCATACTGTTCCCTATCATCCCTGGTCCGTTCAAAGAAATTTCCATAGATGGTTCGGCGGTTCAGGCAGGGATTCGAAACCGTCCCTGTCGAAGAAGGTGAAGGATTTCCGTTCCGCCACCAAGGCCATCTATGAACCGGAAAGCAACATCATCACGCTCAAGGGAACGGCGCCTGTACCGGAAGAGGCGGCCGTTCTCGTGAACACCTGGATAGAAGCCTATCAAATCATCGACCAGACGGTGAGCCGCGGGGATCTGGGCGAAACCAGCGATTTTTTGGGACAGAAACTCAGCGAAATCGAGGTTAAGCTGGAGGAATCGGAGGAACGGCTGAGCCGTTTCCAGAGAGAGACCCAATTGGTTTCCCTGAGCGAAGAAACGAACCAACTGGTCGCCCAACTCACGAATTTCGAATCCTCTTATAATCAGGCCAGGACGGACGCGGAGGCGGTGGAAAAACAGATCTCCTATCTGAAAGGCCAGCTGGACGAGACGAAAAAGAATTTGGTCGAGGACATGATTCAGCTTTCCAGGACCGGCCTTCAGGAACTGCAGAAGGAAAGGGACAAGCTGATCGCCGAAAAAGCGGCCTATGAAGCCCAGATCCTGGGTGCCGGTTATGCGACGGAAGACGACATACGTCTGAGACAAATGGAGAACCGGCTGCGCGGCGTGCAGGAAAAAATCATCGAAGAAACCAAGAAACTCATCGAAAGCGGCATGGGCCAGGTCAATCCGCTCGATCATTCACAGACCCTCATCACGCGGATCCTGGACCTTGAAATCTCCCTGAACGCCCTCAAGGCCCGGCAGTCCGCATTGAAGAAAATAGTCGATGAATATTCCCAGAAACTCACCAATCTCCCTGCGAAAAGCCTGGAATTGGCCCGGCTTGAAAGGGATGTCCAGGTCAACAACAAGCTTTATGTCATGCTCCGCGAGAAATACGAGGAAACACAGATCCGCGAAGCCGGCACCTCCGGCATTGTGCAGGTCGTGGACAGGGCGATCCCGCCTGTTTCGTACATCCGGCCCCGGACCGGTATGAATCTGGTGCTCGGCCTTGTATTCGGTCTGCTGCTCGGCCTGGGCATCGCGTTCGGCAAGGCCTATTTTGACGATACCCTCTACTCGGCAGCCGAATTAAAAGCCATCAGGTTGGAGATGATCGGCATCATCCCACGCAAGAAATCCCGGCGTTTTCCGTTATCCAAAAACCTCAATCCGACGCTGAAACGCGTCAAATCCATATATCCGTTTTTCCTGCTTCGAAAGGGAACCGACGCCGATTTAACGGAAGCCTACCGCACGGTGCGGACCACACTTTTCTACCATGTCCATCAGAAAAACTGCCGCTCCATTCTTTTCACCAGCCCGGAGGCCTCTGAAGGGAAATCCACCACGGTCGCCAATATGGCTGTGGCATCCGCCTTGAAGGGAGTCCGGACGCTGCTCATCGACAGCGACCTTCGCCAGCCGGTTCTCGATTATCTCTTTTTGGGGACCTTCGGAAGCGAGGGATTGACACAGTATCTCGGGAAGAGAAGAAGATGGAGGGATCTGATCCGGGAAACGCCGGTCCGGGAATTGGATTTGATGGCCTCCGGCCCCCCGGTCAAGAATGCCCCGGAATTGCTGGGATCGCGGCTGATGTCCGCGCTCATCGAGAAGGCGTCGCAGGAGTACGGCATCCTTTTTCTGGACGCGCCGCCTGTCCTGCCCGTGACGGATGCGCTTGTGCTTGCATCGCTCGTGGATGCGGTTGTCCTCGTGGCGAGGGGAGGACAAACCACGCGTACCGCCTTGCAGCGGTCCCTCGAAAATTTGAAAAAAATCCGCGCCAATGTGCTGGGAATCATTTTGACCTGCGCCGAAACGTCACGGCACACTGGTTATCGGGACTATTCATCACCGAAGCCCTGAGGGTAAATCTGACAGCGAGCGCAACCCCGCGGCTTGCCGCGGGGCAAGCGAGCGAATACAAGCGTTTTTTACCCTGCAGATCGAAGGTTTTCCGGCAGGCCGCGGGATCAGCAAGTGAACATGAAACCCTTTTCGCCGGCAGATCACCACTCTCCGCCGCCTGCGGCGTGTTGGTTCAACCGGCTTTTTACAATCCAATCCGTCTCTTGGAAGACGGCACGGGAATGATGCAGGCAGCATGCGTACCTTTCCGATAGGTGTGATCGTAGTGGGCGGTCATTTCCATGCATTGGGACTGATCCGTTCCCTGAGAGCCCGGGGAGTGGATATTCTTCTTTTGGATTACGAGCCCAATATTTCAAGGTTCTCGAAACACACAGGAGCGTATCGTTCCTTCCCCGGTTTTCATCGTCCGGCTGAATGCCTCGAATTCTTCAGGACGCTCGGCCGGAGCGGTAAATATGCAGGCTGGATGATATTCCCGACAGACGATTCAGGCGTTTTTTTTCTATCCAAAAACCGCGCCCGGCTAGAGCCGTATTTTAAAATCACCACACCGGCATGGAGGACAACCCAATACGCGTTTGACAAAAAAAAATCCTATCAATTGGCCGCCCGGCTGAGTATCCCGATTCCTGAAACCTATTGCCCGGTCTGCGAGGAAGAAGCCTGCGCTCTTCCCCTCCGCTATCCGGTCATCCTCAAGCCTGCCATAATGCAGCCTTTCCTCAAAATGCTGGGGAAGAAAGTCCTTCCAGCCGGGAACCGGGATGAACTGGCGAGACAGTTTCGGTCTGCCCTTCGCTTTGTGCCTGCAGAGGAAATCCTCATTCAGGAACGCATACCCGGCGTGCCTGAGAATCTCTATTCATTTTGTCCCTGGTTCAAAAGCGGCAGGATTTTGGCGAAAATCACGGCTCATCGCTCCAGACAGCATCCCATGGATTTTGGGAAGGCCACCACTTACGCAGAATCCGTCTGCATCCCCGAACTGGAGCGTCTGGGATCCCGGTTGCTGGCAGCCATGGATTACTACGGCATCTGCGAAATGGAATTCATCCATGATCAACGCGACGATGTCTTCAAGTTTCTGGAGATCAATCCACGGATATGGGGATGGCATACCCTCGGGGATTCGGCCGGCGTCCACCTGCCGTTTTACCAGTTCATGGACGCGAATGGTGTGGAAATCACGCGGGACGGATTCGAAGAGGGGGTGACCTGGATCAGGATGACGACCGATCTGCCCCTGGCATTCGGTGAGATGATCCGGGGCCGGATGAACATCCGGAGGTACTTCCAGACCCTTTCACGTATCCGGAAAGACGCTGTCTTCTCCTTGGAGGATCCGCTGCCCTCAGTCGCCGAGTTTTGGATGTTGCCCTATTTTGCCCTGAAACGCGGGTTGTGAGATGACCTTGCTGTGCCTGACATTGCCTTGGGTGTGGACCGCGGCCCTGCTGATCCCCCTGTGCCTGAAACTCCGCATCCGGGCAAAACCGGTAACGCCCCTGGCGGTCATGGCCGGGGCGTTCACGGTTTTAATCTGTCTTTGTTTGCACCGATACGGCCCCGCGATTCCGGTTTCAGCATACATCGCCATACAGCCGGTTCTGATCGGTTTTATTTCCTGCGTCGGGATCGGAATCCTTTTTTTCCGGGATCCTGACCGGAGGATCCCGGAGGAGGATGGGATCGTTGTTTCTCCGGCGGATGGTACGGTTCTGTACGTCAGGTCCTACGAACGCGGCGGATTCCCGGCATGCATCAAGAAGGGGAGGCCCATCCCCCTGGACACGGTTGCGCTCGAACAATGGATTCCATCCGGGATCATCATCGGGATTGAAATGAGTCTGATCGACGTGCATGTCAATCGCAGCCCCGTGTCCGGAACGCTGATCAGCCAAAAACATGTATCCGGCTCCTTCCTGAGCCTCCGGCATCCTGATGCGGCTTTTATGAACGAGAGGCTGATCAGCCTGATCGGACTTGACTGCGAACGAATCCCCCGGGGCTTGCAGCGGCGTGAACGAGCGGCGGCAAACGAATCCTTCCCTATGGATCGAAGGGACACAGGCCTTTGCAGCAAGGAGATTCAACCCGGCAGCCTGAATCTGGCTGTTATTCAGATAGCGTCCCGGCGGGTCAGGAGAATTGTCCCGTTCGTCAGGGAAGGGGACAGGCTGGCCATCGGCCAGAGGATCGGTAAAATCATCTTCGGTTCACAGGTGGATGTCATTCTGCCGGCCGGTCGCGTGGATCTCTGCATTAAGCCCGGACAGCGTACACGGGCCGGGCAAACCATCCTGGCAAAAATCCGGGAGCTCCCGTGAAAACCCCATCCTTGAAAATCATGCTCATGGCCTATCCGGACAACCCGTCTGGAGTCTGTTTTTTCCGTGAGTTTCAGAAAAAACAAATTTCCCTGTCGGGCCTGTTGATTGAAAATAAAAAGGGGAAAACCAATTGGGTACGGCTGGCGGCTAAGCTGAAAAAAGACGGCCCGGTCCGGACTTGCCGGCGTCTCCTGCAGGTCGCCTGGCTAAAGATAACGGGCAGGAACCTTCCGGCCCTTGCCGAAAGGTCCGGCATCCCGGTTCACCGGGTTGACCAGTTCAACAGTCCGGAATGCGCATCGATACTGGAAAAAGAATCACCGGATATACTGGCCATCGCCTCAGCACCCATTTTAAAGCCTTTCATCTTTCAGAAGGCCAGAAGAGGGACCCTGAATGCGCATCCGGGATGGCTGCCTGCTTTCCGGGGCCTGGGTGCCAATGCCTTTGCCCTGGAACAGGGAAAAAGACCCGGCGTGACGGTGCATTGGATTGATTCGGGCATTGATACCGGAAAAATCATCGCAAGGGAGCATGTTCCGGTCAGGCGCAGAGACACTCTGGCCTCTATCAACGACCGTGCCGTTTCCAGGGGGGCTGAAATGATGGCGGACATCATTGCGAAACTGGACAACGGCACCCTGGTGGAAAATCCGGTCCTGGAGCCGCAGGGGCCCAATTTCCCGGCGATGCCTTATTCCCGGGCCAGGAAAATCAACCGGATGATACGGAAAGGCAGGTTTGACTCATGACGGTTCGGCCGGACTCCCGATGCGGGCCGGAAAACCGGTTCAACCGCGTTTTATTGATCAGCCCTCCGTCCTCCAGCTATCTGGGTGCGGCAAGGCCTCCGCAGAACCTCGGTTACCTGGCCGAGTCCCTGCGCCGCAGCGGGATCGCGCATCGCATCCTGGATATGAGGCTCGATCGCGGATATGGGAAAATAAAAAAAATGATTTCACGGTTTGAACCGGATTTGGTGGGGATTTCCCTTGTATCCATGGGATACAAGCGGTCCTATGATCTGATCAAAACGGTCAAACGCCTCGATCCGCGGATCCGGATCGTTGCCGGGGGGCCGCATGTCACGGTTCTGCAGGAAAAAGTCCTGGAGGATTGTCCGGATCTCGACTATGCTGTGATTCACGAAGGCGAGCAAACTCTGGTCAACCTCTGCCGCAGCCGGGATACGGCGGGCCGAATCCCCGGCCTGCTTACGAGGGAAAAAGACCGCATCGTGTCCGGCGGGAGCCCCCCGGTTCAGGAAAACCTCGATGATGTGCCGTTTCCGACATACGCAGGCTTTGAGATGAGCCGCTATATTCAGGAAATCCCCCTGAATTCCAGCCGGGGCTGCCCGTTTCAATGCGTTTTTTGCCCCAACAAGCTGATCACGAAGCGGTACCGGTATAGAAGTGCTGGGAACGTGGTGGATGAAATAGAGTTCTGGTTCCGGAGAGGCTACCGGATCTTCAATTTTGATGATGACAATTTTTCGCTGATCCCGGAACGCGTGTATGCCATCTGCGACGAACTGGATGCGCGCCGGATCCGGGACGCCGAATTCCGCTGCTCCAACGGTCTCCGGGCGGACCGCGTGACCCGGGACCTTCTTGCGCGGATGAAGTCCGTGGGGTTTCATTATATTGCCTTCGGCGTGGACGGCGGCAACGACAAAATGCTCGCCTTGAACCGCAAGGGAGAAAGTCTCGCATCCATTGAAAAGGCGCTTCAGGACGCCTGCGACCTGTCGTTCGACGTGAAGATCTTCTGCATCCTGACCATGCCGGGGGAGACAATAGAGGACACGGAGGATGCCTTTCGTCTGGTTCAGAAATACCCGGTCAAGCGTGTCATTCTGAACAATCCCATCCCTTATCCAGGCACGGAATTGTTCGAGACTGTATCACGGAACGGCTGGTTCGCCGTGGATCCGGAAATCTATCTCAATGAAAATTCCGAAGATACCCGGAATCCTGTTTTCATCACTCCGGAACTCGGATATTCGGAGCGGGTGCGTCTTTTAAAAAAGGCCCGCCGGATCGAACGACGGGTGACCCGGCGCGCTGTTGCAGGCATGTTTCCCGGACCGAAGGGATTGGGTTTCCTTCTGGGCGCGGTTGCTGCATCCGGTTTTTTCGAGCGGATTTATTTTAAAAACCTCCGTTTCAGGCGGATGGCCGAATCCATGCGCCACCGGAGGATGATAAACAACCAACGCAGGGATGTTTCATGAAAATCTGCATGCTGGGTTTTACCCATTTTGAGTTTGACGGCCGTCTGCACCGCTACTCCCTGTCCCTGGTCGAGCGGGGGGATCAGGTGGACATGATCGGCCTGGGCGACCCCGGTGAACCCCGGGTGGTTGATTTCAAGGGTGTCCGGCTGTATCATCTGGACTCCAGGGATTTCAAGGAAGCCGGGCCTGTTTCCTATCTCTGGAACTATTTTTATTTTTTTATGAAAGCCTTCTGGTGCGTGACCGGTTTGCATATCCGGAACCGTTACGATGTCATTCACTATCACAATATCCCGGATTTCGGCGTTTTCTGTACCCTGATCCCCAAAATGATGGGCGCCAGGGTGATCCTGGACATCCATGATTTGGTCCCGGAATTCTACATGCGCAAATTTCATGTTCATCCGCGGCATCCGGTGATACGGGCGCTCATTGCAGTCGAAAAGGCATCCGCCCGGTTTGCGGATCATGTCATCACGGTCACGGAGCTGTGGCGCCGGAGGCTCGCCGAACGATCCGTGCCCCCCGGCAAATGCACGGTGATACTGAATGTGCCGATACGCTCGGTGTTCAAACCCCGGACCCAGGCCGGCAAAAAATCCGCCGGAAAACTCGTGAGTTATCACGGGAATCTTGCGGAGCCGACCGGTGTGGATCTTCTGATCCGGGCGATGGAAAAAATTAAAAAGGACATCCCGGACATCCGGCTGCAGATCATCGGGGGAGGGAGGGACAGCGACAGCCTGAAGGCGTACGTCCGTTCCCATGCTCTCGAACGGTGGGTGCGTTTCATCCCGGCAAGACCCCTGGAAGAGCTGCCCGCATGGGTGTATCCCGCCTCCCTGTGCGTGGATCCCAAGCGGGAAGGCGTGTATGCGGGGGAGACACTCAGCGTCAAGGTGATGGAATACCTGGGAATGGGCAAGGCGGCGCTCGTCTCCCGGACGCGCGCCGCCTCCCTCTATTTCGATGAGGACGTCGTCCGGTTTTTCAAACCAGGCGATGTGGATGATCTGGCTTTTCAGATCCGGAAGCTGATCCGGTCTCCCGGTACGATCCGGCGTTTGGAAAAAAATACAGGCCGGTTTTTTGCAGAACACGACTGGAAGGGTTATTGCGCGAAATATTTCAGCCTTCTGGACCGGTTGACCGAACGGGAAAGCGGGAAGACCTGATGCCTGCGCCGGAGCGAAACTGGACCTCTCTCAGATCCTTCATGGCTCTCATGGCCTGTCTGGCCATGGGGATCTTTCTGGGGCTCGTCATTGCCAATCTGCTGAACGGTGAGGTGGACATGCAATGGGTGGTCGCCTCCCTGCTGGCATTGACGCTTCCCTTTCTCCTCATCATGAGCCGGAACGTCAAACGCTTTCTGATATCCGTCATCACCATAGCCATTCCCCTGAATATCGACATGACCCTGAACCTCGCGCAACATGCGGGAGGAGCCCGGGGATTTATCGTCTCCATGCATAATTTTGCAGTGATCGGTCTCCTCTTTATCTGGCTGGCCGAATCCGGGCGGAGGCCGTGGAAGGGATTCCGGTCCATGCGCCTTTTTCTGGTTCCCCTGGCGGGCCTGTTGGTCATGGCCCTGATTTCCATGCTGAAGTCCCGGGAGGTGCTGTTCAGCGTTTACGAAATCGTTGAATGGCTCAAAATGTCCCTCGTTTTCTTCTGCGTGGCCCGTTATGTCCATGAATCCGGTGACAACAAGACCATCGCCTTTTTCCTGATCATCGGGCTGCTGCTCGAGAGCGTGCTGGCCCTGAGCCAGTATCTGTTGAATTCCACATTCGGCATCACCGCGCTTGGGATGCGGCGCGAAGCTTCGCAAATGGCGCTGGACGGACAGACCATCCATCGCGTCAGCGGCACGCTTGGAGGAACGAACGCCTTGGCCTGGTACCTGGATTTCGCATTGCCAATCCCCATCGCCATGCTGTTGAGCCGGAAAACGGGGTGGACCAACAAACCGCTGCTCGGATTGATCACCATACTGGGCACGGCCGCTCTTTTTCTGACCTTTTCCCGGGCCGGCTGGATTTCCTTCGTGTTCAGCCTGGTCGTTCTTTTCATCGCTGTCTCAGGCCAAATCAAACCCCTGAACCGTTTCTACGGATGGCTATTCATCTCCGGCGTCGTCCTCCTGGCAGCCGTAGTTCTCGCCTGGACGGACAATCCTTTGAGAAAACGCATGACGCAGGACGACAGGGGATCCGCCTATGTCCGCTTGCCCCTGATGAAGGTCGCGGCTGCCATGATCCGGGAGAATCCGTGGACCGGAGTCGGGCTCAACAACTATGTGATTGTGGACCAGGAGTACGATGAAACGGAGGAACAGGTATCCGCCACCTTTCCGCTCCCGGTTCACAATGTGTACCTCCAATTGCCGGCTGAGACGGGCCTCCCCGCCTTGGGTTTCTTTCTCTCCTTTGCGGCCATGGTGTTCCTCCGGCTGCTGCGCATCCTCCGCAGTTCCGGCGGTATTGAACGCATTCTCGCAGCGGGATTGCTGGCCGGATTGTCCGGATTCATGCTGCATGGCACGGTCGAGAATGCCAGCATCGGCAGCTACCATTTTCTGCCGTTCTGGTTCGTTTCGGGCTGGACAGCGGGAATGCGTATCCCGGACGCGACGGCGGAGTCCGAAACAGGGATGGTAAGCGAAGGCGCTTCTGCATGAGCATCTGGAAAAACACAGCCTCCATCCTGTTCGGGAACGGCATCCGGATGGCCTCCTCTTTTCTTTTAGTCATCATCGTGGCCAGACGGCTCGGCTCGGAAGTCATGGGAAAGTATTCTTTCATCCTTTCCCTTTTTTGGATTTTCCAGACCATCGCCTCCATGGGCATACAGCCCCTGATCATCCGTGAAGTGACCAATCACAAGGACAAAACAGGTGCATTCCTGGTCAATGCCACATTCCTGGGCATCCTGGCGGCTCTGCTGATGGGCGTTTTCATGATCCTGTTCACAGCCGTGGCGGGCTATCCTCCGGATGTCTTGCAGGCCACGTTCTGGACTGCAGCCGCCCTGATTTTTTCCACTGCGGGCTTGATATACCAGTCCGTCTTCATCGCCCACGAAAAGATGGAATTGGTCCTGGCCGGCATGAGCTGGGAAAATGCGAGCCGTCTTCTGTTCGGATGCGCCGCTGTATTCACAAAAAATCCGGTCGTGTTCCTGGCCGTTTCCATGGCCCTTTCCTCCCTGACCGCCCTGGCTGTCAATGACCGGCAGATGCGGAGGCACATCACTATCCCGAGGTTGAGGATCGATCCGGCCCTGTGCCGGTGGATGCTGGGTCTCGTTCCCACCTTTGCAGGCATTTCGATATTCAACACGGTTTTCTGGAATACCGATGTCCTGCTGCTCTCGAAATTGACCAGCATGGAGGAACTGGGGCTTTTCGGCGTCGCGACGCGGCTCGTCGGCATGTTCAAAATCATCCTCCAGAGTTACAAGGTCGCCATACAGCCGGTTGCGGCGCAGGCGTTCAGGAAGTCCACCGGGGAATTTCAGGAGTTTTTCGAAAAGTCCCTGAAATACATCCTGCTTTTGACCATCCCGACCGCAGTGGCGATGAGTCTCCTGGCAGTACCTGTCACCGTCCTCTTCTTCGGGAAGACATTCCTGGAATCCGTGCCCATTCTCAGGATCTATGTCTGGCTTCTGGTCCCGTACGGCGCGACTTTGGTGTTCGCAACCTTTCTGATCGCCGGCCATCGCCAGAAAATCGACCTGCGCATCAATGGGATCAGCATGTTTGCCTGCATCCTGATGGTCGTGCCCATGATTCTGAAATGGCGCATCCTGGGCGCAAGCGCGGCCATGGTCCTGGCCGTGTTTCTGTTCATGGTCCAGCAATGGGTCTATACGGACCGGAACCTGTTCCGGATCCGTATCTGGACCTGGATCAAGCCCATTGTTCTGGCGTCCACGGGCATGGGAGTTGTGGTTTATTTCTTGCGGGGACTCCCGATCCCTGTGCTGGCGGTCATCGGTGTTTTCGTTTATTTTTCCATCCTGGCCGGGATGGGATCCGTCTCCTGGAAGGAATTACGGATGTTCCTGATGAAAAAAAAGACGAACGGCGGATCCGGATGAACTGTTCAGAATTGTCCGTCATCATCATCGGCCGCAACGAGGCCAGACATATCGACCGTTGCATCCGCTCCGTTCTGAAGGCCACCGAATCCGTGCCCGGCAGGGAAATCCTCTACGTGGATTCGGCGTCGGAGGACGGGACCGTTGACATTGCCCGGCGCCATGCCATCGACATTGTCCGTTTGAAAAAGGAATGGCCGCTCTCGGCCGCGGCCGGGAGGTACATCGGATCCCGGCTTACCGGAGGCCGCAATCTTTTTTTCATTGACGGAGACAGTCTCGTGTTCAGATCCTGGATTCCCGGAGCGCTATTGGAGCTTCGGAAGGATCCCCGTCTGGCCGGACTGGCAGGCGTGGTCCACGAGATCTGGGAGGACCGGAGCGGGAAAGTGGTGGGGCTGTTGAAAAACCGCTATGAGCAGGCCGCGCAGGATTCGGAAACCCGGACGCTGGGCGGCATCGGTTTGTACAAACGCGAAATACTGGAGGAGGTCGGGAGTTTCAATCCCTATCTGACCGTGGACGAGGAACGGGAGCTCGGGCTCCGGATTCGGCGGGCCGGATACTGCATGAAGCGGACCAGCAGGCCCATGGCTTTGACGCATTCCTTTGAGCGTGAAACCATGGGCGAGATCGTGAGACGTTCGCGGTCAAGGCTTTACCATTTCGGGACCACCTTGAAATACTGCCGTCAAAACCGTTTCTTCGGCCAGTACATGCGGGAACGCCTGATTTTCGTCGTCCAATTCTTTGCCGCAGCAGCATCTGTCCTGATCCTTCTGGCCGTTTTATTCGCAATGCATCTGGCCTTTCTCATCCCCCTCTGCTTACTGGCTTCCCTGGGCATCCTTTTTCTCGTGAAAAGAAACAAGGCAGGGTCCATCCTGACCAGCCTGGCCAAGAGAACCCTGATCAGTTTCCGGACGGTCCAATCGTATCTGCAGACGCGCGTCCTCCCTCCTGAATCCTACCCCCGGGACGTCGAACGCATTCAATCGGATGGGAAAGGGAAGCCTTCATGAGGGTGCTCATGGTGACCAATATCTTTCCGAAACCGGATTTCCCGGGACAGGGAAGTTTTGTGAAAAGTCAGATGGAATCCATTCAGAAGGAAGGCGTTGAAGTTGACCTGCTGTCCATTGATGCCAAGAAAAGCCGCTGGGCCTACTGGAAAGCCTGGAAAGAAATCCGGAGGCTGGCGAAGGGCCGGAAATACGACCTCATTCACGCTCATTATGGTTTCAGCGGCATCATCTCCAGGCTTCAATGGCGGCTGCCTGTGCTGGTCTCGTTCTGCGGCGGCGATATACTCGGCAATCCGGACGAAACCGGAAGAAAATTGTTTTCAAGCCAGATATTTGCATCCGCCGGACGTCTGCTGTCCCTGACCCTGAACGCCTCCATCGTGAAAAGCGGGGAGATGGCCGGGATGCTCCCCTCGAGGAAAAATGTCTATGTGATTCCCAACGGCGTGGATTTTCAGAAATTCAAGCCTGTCCCATCCGGAACGGCACGCAGAAAACTCGGGTTGCCGAAGCGGCAGTTCCTCGTTCTATTCCCGTCCAATGCCACATGGCCGCGCAAATGCTATCCGGTGGCTGAAGCAGCGGTCATTCTCCTGAGGAGGCGGGGATGGGACGTCCGCCTGATCCCGCTGTTCGGAAAACCCCAGGATCTGGTCCCCCTTTATATGAGCGCCTGCAACGCGATGGTGCTGACTTCCTACTGGGAAGGATCGCCGAACGTGATCAAGGAGGCCATGGCCTGTAACCTGCCCATCGTTTCAGTGGATGTCGGGGATGTCCGGCAAATCCTCTCGGGTTGCGCCGGCTGCTTCATCATCGAAAGAAACGCCCGAAATGCGGCTGATCATCTGGAAAAGGTGTTCAGGGCGAACACCCGTACATCCGGCCGGGAAAAAATCCGGCATCTCGAAATTCAGGCGGTTGCGCGTAAAATCATAGGAATCTATAAAGGCCTGGCCAGGCCGGGCGTCCGGAGAGACTCATGAATCGCTTCATGGAATCCGCACTGCGGTTGTATGACCACATCCTCAAATGCCATTGGAACGGCAGGGCGCTGCTGGGACCGGACCCTGGTGTCCGCTTCCAGGTCCGGATCTGGCGTTTTGCAAAGAGCTACCTGCGTTTCCTGCCGTGGAAGGACGACCGGTATTACATGCAGTGCCAGGGATACTGGATCCGGAACAACTGGACGCTGCACCGGATGACAGGGGACAAGCGGTATCGTGAAGTCGCCCTGCAGGCGACCCTATCCATCCTGAAGGCGCAGAAGCCTGAAGGTTACTGGGAATATCCGCCTCCTTCGTGGACGAACCGCATCGCCACTGTCGAAGGGTGCTATGCCGCCCTGGGTTTGCTTGCCTCCCATCATGAGGACAGGCGTTACTGGGATGCCGCAATAGGATGGTACCGGTTTCTCATTGACCGGATCGGATTCCAGGAACTGGACGGAGTGAAGGCTGTTCATTATTTTTATAAACGCGGAAAAAGCATGGTCCCCAACAATACGACGCTGGTTCTCGAATTCCTGGGGGAGCTGTATGCGGCTGAAGGAAACAGGGAATTTCTCAGGCATGTGCCGGAATTGATCGGCTTTCTGAAAATGGCGCAACTGGAATCCGGAGAATTCCCCTATGCCTATGATTCCCCGTACGAAAAAGGCAAGATCCATTTCCTGTGCTACCAGTACAATGCCTTTCAATTTCTGGATCTCTTCTCGTACTGGCAATCGACGAAGGACCAGGCCATACTCCCCCTGTTGAAAAAATCCGCTGAGTATCTGGCCACGGGCATAGAACCGGATTCCGGCAGGGGAAAATACAACTGCAGCAAAACCTTTCCCGAAGTCACATACTATACCGCGGTTCTCGCGGCCGCCTTACACGAGGCTTCCCTTGCAGGATTCGGGGATTTCACGGGCCTGTCCGAAAAGGCCTATGCGCGCGTCCTCCGGCGGCAGATGAAAAACGGCAATTTCGTGTATTCCTCACGCAATTACGGCGTTCTGTCAGACCACCGTTCCTACCCCAGGTACCTGAACATGATATTGAGGCATCTGCTGATCAGGGCAAGGCAGACAACCTGATTTTATCCAAACAGGAAAAAATTTCCGGGTTATCCATACGGCAAAAACAGTTGATTTTTGTCTTAATTGTTAAACTATTGAAAAATAATTGATAGGAGTGTCAATAAAAAGACGGTTCAGCACTGTTTTCCTGTGGCAAGGTTCTTGCTTGATTACGATCCGGGTGTTTTGTAGGACTTTTTAACGGATTGGATAGGTGATGTTGATGGACAGGATTCTTCGAATATGCCGGGCCGGCCGGAGCCTCACGGCTGCTGTCTGCATTCTTATCTGCCTGTTTCCCATGCTCTCCTTTGGAGGGATCGCACTGCACCAATGGATCGATCTGTCCGCGCATCCCGTTGAGAACTGCCGGATGACGGTGGGGGATCTGAACGGGGACGGGACGATCGACTATTTGTTCAACGACGGGAGACGGGTGCTCAAGGCATTCGATCACAACGGCAATCTTCTGTGGGAAAAATTCAATCCCAATGATCCGGGTGTGGCTGAACAGTACCACAATTTCACCCTCTCGATCTACGACATCGACCGGGACGGCTTGAACGAGGTCATCGGTTTTCTGGAAATCAACGGGGAGCATCATCTGGCCGTGATCCGGGGATCCGACGGAACTGTAGAAACGAGCATTGAGCTGCCCTTCGCCGCGCCAAGGGATCATGAATTCTGGGGAAACACGAATTATTACATGCAGGATCACATCGCAATCTGCAATCTGCGGGGACTGCCGGTCCCCCAGGATATTCTGGCCATCCATGCCAGCAAGCTCAAGGTCGCGGCGTACGCATACGAAAACGGCGGTCTGACGGCGAGATGGTACTGGATCACGGACCACGCGGGCTATTCAAGCGGCCATTACGCCTACCCCTATGATATTGACGGAGACGGACGCGACGAAGTGCTTGCCGGCGTGGATGTCCTTGATGAAAACGGAAACCGACTGTGGAAAATCGAACTGCCGCCTTTCAATCCGGATCATCCGGATTGGGGACCGGACCATGTGGATGCCATGACCTGCGCGGATATGGACCCGGACCGTCCGGGCAAGGAAATCATCGTTGTGGCTGCGACAGGCATGTGGTTCTATCAGTCCAGCGGCAATCTGCTGTGGTGGCATCCGAGCAAGGTGACGGATCCGGCGGGAGGATATTTCTCCGGGGAGGGGATACAGGAAGTGCTGGTGGCCAATCTCAGAAACGACATTCCCGGGCTGGAAATCGTCTGCTATTCAGAGGACATGTACGCGGAAAATACGGTCGCGGTTTTCGACAAGAACGGATCTGTGCTGACCTGGGGCACTCAGAACACCGGTCCCCGCCGCTGGATCACGTCCGCCATGGACTGGGACGGCGACCGGACGCGGGATGAGATCTATTCCAGGAAAGGCATATTCGACGGGAACCTGGGATTCGTATCCTATTCCATGAACTGGGGCAGGGTAAAAACCGTGGATGTGGACGAGTTTCCCCCCGTCGTGTGCGACGTCCAGGGAGACCAACGGGAGGAAATTCTCTGGTATGATACAAACGAGATCCTGATCCTCAAAAACAGCGATCCTTTATCCGGGGAAGTGAAACCCTCGCCCTGGAGTGAACCGGCCTACAGGCGGCGTTACGCAAATCTCAACCACTGCAACGCGATTTACCTCGACTGGCAGGCCCTGGGTCAGCATTCGGACATTCTGGCCCCGAACGAGCCCCTGAATCTGAGGCAGGCGTCTCAGACCGAGACCAGCATTCTTCTGGACTGGGACGCGCCCCTGCCGGCAGCGGACGGTGATTCCGCTTCAAGCTACCGGGTGTATCGGAACGGTCAATTGCTGGGATCCGTTTCCGATTCGAGAATGGAGGACCAGGGACTCCGGGACGGCACTGCTTATGAATATTCGGTTTTTGCGCTGGATGAAGCGGAAAACATCAGCCTGGCGCCGGCTGCCGGCGTCTTCTCGACAACGACGCTTTTCTTCCCGACGAATCCGGGCGTGAATGATGTCCCCGTGAAGGACCTTTCGGCGGCCATCACCGTCGAAAAACTGCCGTCCAGAAAAAATCCCTGGCTCGTCATCCGGCTCAACACATCCTCGGAGGTGGTTCGGTTGCCGGGTCCGCTTTCCCTACATGAAAGCGACGGGACGGTCTCCACCCTTGAGCTGCAGGGACCCGTTCCAGGGTCTTCCTTTAACGGACAATTGCTCATTAATCAGCATGTGAGCGGGGGGGAGGCGATCTTTTCCCTCCCGGACAACAATCTGATGGATGCGGCCGGAAACGCCGGAAACAGCATCACAGAGGGTGGTACCTTGAATATCGACAGAACACCGCCGCCCAAACCCGCCAAGCTGTACGTGAAACAGTAAAGCGGGCAGTCCCGGCTGATGACCCGGGATTCATGGAAAGACAAGGCCGTCCGTGCGGGCGGCCTTTTTTCCATGTTGACATTCTGTCCAATTAATCGTATTTTCAGATGAATCTGACAGCGTGCGTATTTCCTGCGGCTTGCCGCGGGGCTTGCCCCTGGCTTTGACCCGGGGTAAGTGAGCGAATCCAAACGTCTTCATCCTTACAGATCGAAGATTTCCTGCCGCGCGCTGCCGGGGAGCTGTAATTTGCGCCCCCGTAGCTCAGGTGGATAGAGCAACTGACTTCTAATCAGTAGGCCACAGGTTCGAGTCCTGTCGGGGGTACAGAATGGGGAAAGCCCTGAATTGGGGCTTTTTTTATGCCGTTGCGTGATGGCCTGCCGAAAGACGGAATGATTTAAAAACCATTTGTTAAATTGCTTAAAATTTTTAATATTTACAAATAGAAGATTCCCCGCCGCTTCTGGCTGGGAATCTTCAGTCTGCAAGGAAAAAAATTAAGATTCTCCCGCTTGCCCCGGGGCAAGCGCCCGCTTTCAGATTCAAGCCGGTTTCCGGCCATTTTAGCTCCGCCATTCAGCGGCAGGCCCGTTTCCGGCTTGAAAAGGGGGGACGCCCGAAAAAAACCTGGGCAGGGAAGGGGGAGTGGAAGGTTACTTTTCCTGAGGCGAGGGAGCAGGAAACGGCCTGCCATGACCTTTCATACGCCGCAAGCCGCAGGGGGGCTTCAAGGTTGTATTTCCGGCCGGATTGCTTTTTAAAAGCCGGTACCGCCTGACGATCGCGGCCGGTTGATGAATCAATCCGCCTGTATGGACGGATCATCGATGACAAGGGAGACTGTTCATGCCTGAGCCGCTGCTTTTTGAAATGACCGAACCCGGACGGCGGGGATTCAGCCTCCCCGGGCTGGATGTCCCTGAGAAACCGGCCGGCGATTTGATCCCCGCAGCGTCCCTTCGTTCCGCTCCCGCAGACCTGCCCGAGCTGAGCGAACCGGAAGTGATGCGGCACTTCATACGCCTGTCCCTGTTGAACCACCATGTCGATAAGGGTTTTTATCCGCTGGGTTCCTGCACCATGAAGTACAATCCGAAAGTCAACGAGAATACCGCAAAGTTTTCCGGATTTTCCCAGGTGCATCCGCTGCAGGATCCGGAAGGGATCTCCGGCATCCTGATGCTGATGGGCGATTTGGCCCGGTCTCTCTGCGAGATTTCCGGGATGGACGCTGTGACCCTCCAGCCTGCGGCAGGAGCGCACGGTGAAATGACCGGCATTAAAATCATCCGGGCGTATCACGAACGAAACGGAAATCCCAGAACCAAAATCATCCTTCCGGATTCCGCTCACGGCACCAATCCGGCGAGCGCCGCAATATCCGGATACCGGACGGTTCAGATCCGCTCCAATGCCGAGGGGCTCGTTGATCTGGAGGATTTGAAGAAAAACCTCGATGAACAGGTGGCCTGCCTGATGTTGACGAATCCAAATACACTGGGCCTTTTTGAAAGCCGGATCTGCGAGATTTCACGCATGGTGCATGAGGCCGGGGCCCTCCTGTACATGGACGGCGCAAACCTGAACGCCCTTCTCGGCATCGTCCGGCCCGGAGAGATCGGCTTCGATGTGCTGCACTTCAATCTGCACAAAACCTTTTCATCGCCGCACGGCGGCGGGGGACCCGGCAGCGGTCCGGTCGGCGTTCGTTCCTTTCTGCGGGATTTTCTGCCGGTCCCCATTTTGGTTGAGGATCATTCCCGCTGGCGGTTCGAATGGAACCTGGAACATTCCATCGGCAAGTTACAGGGGTTTTACGGCAATGTCGGCGTGATGGTGAGGGCATACACCTATATCCGGATGCTTGGAGAAAAGGGCTTGAAACAGGTTTCCCGGGACGCCATTCTCAATGCGAATTACCTGATGAGGAAACTCGAAGGGACTTTCGATCTGCCGCATGCGCAGCATCACATGCACGAATTCGTTTTGTCCGGTGACAGGCAGAAAAAATGGGGCATCAAGACGCTGGACATGGCCAAACGGCTGCTGGATTTCGGATTCCACGCTCCGACGGTTTATTTCCCGCTCATCGTACACGAGGCCATGATGATCGAACCGACGGAAACAGAATCCCTGGAGACCTTGGACGCCTTCGCGGATGTTATGAAGCGCATTGCGATGGAAGCCGAGCAGGAACCCGATATCCTCAAACAGGCGCCCCTGACCACCCCCGTATCGCGCCTGGATGAAGCATCGGCTGCCCGGGATATGGATGTCTGTTACAGGAAAAGGGATTAAT
>JAFGEX010000319.1 GCA_016931355.1 bacterium | reverse complement strand
TGAGATCCTCGTCCTTCCGGAAAAGCCGTATGCGCGACGCCAGCACTTCGGCGTCGTTCATGTACCGGGCCTCCAAATTTTTGAGGGAATCCAGAAGCGCCTCCTGTCCGGCGATGATGCCTCGCTGGCCCGCCGGATCCACTTTCCGGGACGGCAATCCGGCTGCCAGGGCTGTGCATACCGGCAGAATCATGCATCCAATCCAGAGTTTCATGCCTTTTCGTCCTCGCCTAAGAGTCCATATTTCTTCAACTTGTAATAAAGGACGCCTTCCTTGATGCCCATGATAGCGGCGGCCCTCGCCTTGACACCCCTGGCCCTGACCATGGATTCGCGTATGATTTTCATTTCCAGGGCAGTGACCTCGGCATCCAGGTTCAATGAGGACAAGGCAACATCCGTGCCCCTGGCTTCCTGCCGGAGAAAGAGGAGATCCTCCCGGTCGATCCGGTCGCCCTCGCAGAGCACCACGGCTCTCTCCAGCACATTTTCGAATTCACGGACATTGCCGGGCCAGGGGTAGGATTCCAGGATGTCCATGGCCTGCCGGGTCAGAGAGACGTCCGGCTTTCCGGTTTCCCGGGAAAGACGCTTGAGAATGTGCCCGGCCAGAACAGGGATGTCTCCCGATCTTTCGCGGAGCGGAGGGATGCGGATGGGCAGGATGTGCAGGCGATAGTACAGATCCTCGCGGAACGTCCCGTCTTTGACTGCTGCGGGCAGGTTCCGGTGCGTGGCTGCGATGAGGCGCACGTCCACGGCCAGGGTTTCCTCCCCGCCCACGCGCTCGAATTCCTTTTCCTGTATCACGCGCAGCAGCTTGACCTGTGTGGTGAGGGGGATGTCGCCGATCTCGTCGAGAAACAGGGTCCCGGTGTGGGCGAGTTCGAATCTGCCCTTTTTCTGCCGCACCGCGCCGGTGAAGGATCCCTTTTCATGGCCGAACAGTTCGCTTTCCAGCACGCCCTCGGCCAATGCCCCGCAGTTGAGCCGTATGAAAGGCCTGTTCCTGCGCCCGCTTTTTCCGTGTATGGCCCTGGCCACGAGTTCCTTACCGGTCCCGCTTTCGCCGGATATGAACACGGTCGAATCCTGGACCGCAACCTTGTCGATCATGCGGAAAACGTCCTGCATGACGTCCGATTTCCCGATGATGACATCGGAGGAGAACTGGTCCGCCATTTCCTCGCGCAGGTACCTGTTTTCCTCCTCGAGCGCCCTGGCCCTTCTCTTCTGGCCGATCATTTCCGCAGCCCGGTCCACCTTCAGTTTCAGGGTCTCCTTGTCGAAAGGCTTGGGAATGAAGTCCCAGGCGCCCGCCTTCATGGCGTTCACCGCAAGTTCGATGGTCCCGTACGCGGTGATCATCATGAATTCCAGATCCGGCCGGCGCGATTTGGATTTTTGCAGGAACTCCAGGCCGTCCATGCCGGGCAGCCGGTAATCGCTGATCACCAGATCGATTTTCCGCTTTTCGAGCAGGGTGAGCGCCTGTGAGGCGTCCGCAGTCCGGGACACCTCGTGGCCGCATTTGACCAGCACCTGGGACATGCCTTCGGACATGGCCTCATTGTCCTCCACGATCAGGATGCGCATCCGGATGTTTTCCGCGTCGTTCAAGGGAGATCTCCTTCCCGGCCCGGCGGTGTTTCCGATCCGGGCGCGCAGGCATTCAGCGTCAATGCGAATTCCGTCCCTCCCGAATCCGAACGCAGCAGCGCCAGGCTCCCGCCGTTCGCCTCGGCCAGGGCCCTGGCGATGGACAGGCCGAGGCCCGTTCCCTGGTTCCGGGTGGTGAAAAACGGCGCGAACACCTGCTCGCGGTTTTCCGCCGGAATGCCCGGGCCCGTATCGGTGATCCGGATTTCAACGGTCCGGTCCCTTTCCCGTATTTCCAGAGACAGGCGGCCGCCCTCCCGCATGACCTCGACCGCGTTCTTCATCAGGTTCAGCAGGATTTCCTTCAGGTGATTCGGGTCCGCCCAGACCCGCGACCCGGATTCGGGCAGTCTCATGTCGATGCGATTTTTCCCTTGGGAGAGGGGGAGCAGCGCGGCTGTTTCAGCGATGCAGTCGGCCGGGGAACAACATTGGGGAACGGGTTTCTGGGGCCGCGCAAAATCCATGAAACGGTTGACAACCGACTGTATATGCCCGATTTCGCCCCTGATCCGCGATACATACCCGGACGCCTCCGCATTTCCGCGCACCTCGTCCGCAAGCAGGCCTGAGAAAAGCTCCATACCGCCGAGCGGATTGCGGATTTCATGGGCCACGCCCGCGACCAGGGTCTTGAGCTCCCGCTCCCGGGTGATGATGCTGCGGCGCATGGTTTCCAGGGTGGAGGCCAGGTCTGCGATTTCATCCTGCCCGCTCACAGGGATCGCGGGTTCATACCTTCCGGAGCTGATCCGCCGGGAGGCCATGGACAGCTGCCGGATGGGCCGCGTCAGGGATCCGGCCATGAGCGTCCCGAGCAGCACGGCGGACAGCACACCGGCGATCCCGATCCAGATCAGCCGGTCGCGTATGGCCTGCACGGCCTCCAGGAAAGGCACGCTGCTCTCAACCGCCGCTCCGCCGACGGGGTTTCCCGCTATGGAAAGAGGCGCAAATCCGGTCATGGCGGGCGCCCCGTCCATGCCGGTGAACAGAATGGAATGAGCCCCTTTCCCTTTCTGCAGCGCTTCGATTTCGAGAGAATAGAATTTCAATCCGATATCGGATTTTCGAAGGGGATCCGGGCCGCGCGAATCCGCCAGCACCACGAGATCCCAGTCAAAGAGGAAAATCCGCTTCACGCGCGTCTGTTCCCTGAGCCTCTCGAGCCTGCCGGATGCGTATTCGCGGAACCGCGGCCCCGTATCCTGGGCCAGGTACAGCATCTCCTCCTCGCTGAACAGGACGGCAGCCGCACCGGCGACTGCCTCCAGCTTGCTGCCGAGCTCCTTTTCCAGGTTCTGGCGGATGCTCCAGTACAGCATCCAGCCGCTGGCGCCGAGAATCAGGGCGGCGAACAGGATGAACCACGCGATCATCCGGTTCCGGATGCGGTGAAAAAACATGCGGCCAACTCATCTATTATTCAAGAGGAATATAGGGCATTCCGGCCGGAATGTCAATCGGTAAATGCGGGGTGTGAGGCGGGACCCGCCTGCGGATCCTGTTCCCGCCGCAAAGACTGCGGACCGGCCTGGACTTGCCGCGGGAATCTTCAATCGAAGCCTTTGTGGGATGCGGTGTACGGCGAGGGGCAGGCCTTGCGTTCCCGAGGGCGACTCTATTCCTCTCCGGAGGCGTCCTTCAGCTTGAACTGGCTGACCGTACGGCGCAGCACGTCCGTCTGAAGGTTCATTTCGCGTGCGGCCGCGGCCATGGTCACCGAACTCATGGAAGCCTTTTTCAGGGTTTTGGAGATGTCCTCGATGTAATTGGACATTTCCCTGGCGCCGGTCCCTTCCTCCTTGAAGGACAGGGCGATGTGCTGGATCATCTCCATGGAGCTCTTGACTGTGGCGGTGATGCGGTTGAGCACATCCTCCATCCTGCGCACGGACGCGCGTCCATCATGGACGATGTCCTCCATCCCGTGCATGGATTCTGTGGCCTGGTTCATGTCGGTCTGGATGGACTTGATCGTCTCAGCGATCATGCGCGTGGAGGACCGCGTCTGCTCGGACAGCCTCCGGACCTCGTCGGCCACGACCATGAAGCCCGTCCCCTTATCGCCCGCGTGGTACGCCTCGATGGACGCGTTGATGGCGAGCAGGTTGGTCTGCGCCGCGATGTGATCGATCATGCGGACAACCTCGTTGATCTGCCCCGTGCGGCCGGACAGCGTGTAGATCAAATGCCCGATCGCGCCCGTTGCCTTCACGATGTTGTCCATGCCCTTCTGGGTCGCCAGATAGGCCTGATTGCCGTCCTTGGCGAGCGATACGGCGTCCTGGGCCATGCGTACCGTTTCATCGACCTGGTGGACATTGTGGACGATGTTGGCGGCGATCTGCTCGATGGTGGAATATACGGAATCGGCGCGTGCGGCCTGTTTTTCCGAGCTGTTCGCCATATCCGTGGAAGCCGAACTGATCGCGAAGGCCGCATGCGAAACCAGGTCCGCGTTGAATTTGACCTGCCCGATCAATTCGTGTATCTTGTCCATGAAATGGTTCATCCAGTGCTGGAGGCGGCCCACCTCGTCATTGGATTGTATTTCCAGCCTGCGCGTCAGATCGCCTTCCCCCTGGGCGATGTCCCTCATGACATCTTCGGCTGTCAGGATGCCGCCGGTCACTTCGCGGCTCAACAGGATGCCGATGAACAGAGTGACTCCCAAAAGGGTCAGGGCGATCAGCAGGGAGGTCGTTGCGCTATTCGTGATGTTCTGATTCAGGAATTTCTTGGAGAAATCGATTTCGACAAATCCCAAAATGTTTTTGTCCGCGTCGAGCAGGGGCGCCGAAGCCCGTATGCTCTGTTTCTGCTCGAACAAAAGAAGCGTATCTGCCTTAGAGGACACGAAGATGCTGTCGCCTCCTGTACCGGTACCGGTGACGAAAGCGCCCGATTCGTCGAAGACCCGGATACCGGAGACAGCCTCCCATTTTTCATTCACCCCGGTGCGGAGCAGGTTCAAGGCCTGGTCCAGGGCTGCGCCTTCGTCGATGGAACGGGTCTGCATGCCGAGGGCCAGGTTTTCGGCCAGGAGATTGGTGATAAATTCCGCGTCCTTCAGGAGAATGGATCTTCCGAGCTTCTCCGCCTGGCGAGGGGAGATGAGGGCCAGGATGGCGCTGAGCAATAGGCCGATTGCAGCGATCAGGGAAAGGATTTTGAATTTGATGGTCATCGGTTGCCGCCACAACGTTGCATGACGCTAATCAGGCAGGGAGGCCGTCACCGGACCGTCCGCGCGATCTTCATGATGGCCGGATTCCAGGATACGTTTTCCTCCACTGCGGACTCCAGGTTCAGGATCACCCTGGTTTTGCCGTCGTTTCCCACTCCGATGCCCAGCGTGACGCCGCGGCCGACCAGGTCCGGCAGGCCGGTCACAGTCAGGATTTTCCGGGCCCTGGAATAGGCGAGGGCCTTGTCCAGGTTCACCTGTTTCCCCACGAACAGGATGGAGGGTTTCTGTCCCGGCACTTCCTCGCCTGAAAAAACGCGGGCCAGCCTGGAAGGCCCGATGGCCGTGCCGATGCCCTTTTCGAGTTCGGCCGCCACCTGCGGGGATCCCATCACATACACGGAGACATCACCGTCCGTATCGATATTCTTGTAGAATGCTGCGAGTTTGATGGTGAGGGCTGCCGCAACGCTGGGGGGAGCGTTCTGAACCTGGCAGTCGGCCGGACCCGCCAGGAGGGACAGGAGCATGATTGATGCGGCCGTGCTTGAGGGGAATCGTTTCATCCGGGCCGCCTTTGTGACGGACAAGAAGGGCGTTGCACGGTTCATGAAAATTCCATTCCGGAGTCCGGTTGATATTGCACTAATAATAAAAACAATTTTTTGAACTGTCAAGGGGATTTTATCCGAATCTTTCAGCGGATGCTTCCCCGCGACTTGCCTATGGGAATACAGGCGAATATGAATGTCCTTTTGCCTATCGCTCGAAGGGACCTGTCCGGGAGCTGCCGGCCGACTTCAAACATGTGTTTTTGTATAAATTTTTCTTGCCCTTTGCGCGCTTTCTTCATAGATTCATCCATCGTAATTGTCGAAGTCCGGCCGGTTTGGCCGGCAGCTTCCATTCAATCAGAGGATAGATCCATGCGACCTTTCACCCGTATCCGTATCCTGATCTGCATCCTTCTTTTCATCAGCATTCCGCTTTCAGCGCAAACGCTGGAAGACCTGCTGAAAATGGATCTGGAAGACATCCTGGACATGGACATGACGGTCTTCTCAGTCCGGGGACTCACCCAGAGGCAGGTGCCGGGCGTTCTCACCGTGATCGGCGAGGAGGAAATCCGGCGTTCCGGTTCGAGGGATCTGATCGATGTACTCCGCATGGTGCCCGGCTTCGATTTCGGCGTGGATGTGCAGAGCGCGGTCAGCATCGGCGTGCGCGGATTGTGGGCCCAGGAGGGCAAGGTCCTCCTCCTTCTGGACGGGATTGAGATGAACGAGATCCTGTTTTCCTGCCTGGCCCTGGGGGACCATTTCCCGGTGGAGCACATCCAGCGCGTGGAGATCATACGCGGCCCCGGGTCGTCCTTCTACGGCGGTTATGCGGAACTGTCGGTGGTAAACATCGTGACCAAGAGCGCAGCAAATCTGAACGGCGTGGAAGCCTCGCTGTCCTACGGCCGGTCCGGGGATGCCGAAAGCCGGAGGAGCCTTGCCCTGAATTTCGGAAGGAAATTCGGATCCCTCCGTGTGAAGGCCCTGTCCTATTTCAGCAGAAGCCTGAGGTCGGACCGGTCCTATGTCGATATATACGGAAACGCGTATTCCATGAAGGACCATTCGGCCATCCGCCCCGTTCATGTGAACGCCGGCATAGCCTACAAGAAGCTGGAGGCCTCGTTCCTGTATGACCGGTATGTTTATGACCAGCAGGACGGCATGGGCGACCTGATGGAGCGGCCTTTCGACAATGCGTTCGATGCGGTTGCGGGAAGAATGCAATACGAGGCGAAGATCGCTGACGGCTGGACCCTGTCCCCCTATCTGACCTATATCCGGCAGGAACCGTGGAAGATCGACGAACCTGTTGCCATAGATTACGAATGGTATTCCCGGACAATTGCGGAGCGGATCAAGGGGGGTATCACGCTGCGCGGCGCGTTCGCGGAGGACCTGCAGGTCGTGGCAGGCGGAGAGGCATTCAAGGACCGCGGATCCGTCGCAGGCCTGGCCCCGGAATGGGATTACTTTTCAGGCGGCAGGTCCGAAATCAGCTATAACCAGACCGCCCTTTTCGCCCAGGCCTTCTATACGGCAGGCAGCACCATCCCGAGCCTTGGGCTTCGTTTCGACAGGCACAGCCTGTCCGGATCGGAGTTTGTACCCTGGGCGGGCGTCACCCAGATTCTCGGCAAATGGTCCCTGAAGGCGCTTTACGGCCGGACATTCCGGGCGCCGTCACTGGAAAACCTGGACCTGAATCCTGCCATACAACCGGAAAAGACGGATGCTTTCGAGCTGGAAATCGGCTATCAGGCCGGGGAAAATGTCTTCTTCATCGTGGATCTGTTCCGCACGCGCATCAACGGCCCCATCGTTTATCTGTACGACCCGGTCACGGAAGAGGAAAACTACCGGAACTACAGGAAGGTCGGATCGCAGGGCGCGGAATTTGAATTGCGCGCCAGAGGCGACCGCGGATACCTGAATGCGAATGTCTCCTTCTATAAACCGGTGGACATGATTGGCAGCTACAGCGTTCCGGGAGAACCGGGATATTTCCTCGGCTTCTCGAACCTGAAGGCCTCCCTGTCCGGCCATTACAGGCTGGGCCGCGGTTTCAGCCTGAATCCGATCCTCTCTTTTTATGGAAAACGCCACGGATACGCCTCGGTGGACGCGGACTCCAGCATGATGATCCGCGAGTACAAGCCTTCCCTGCTCGCCAACCTGTGCCTGCAGTCCGACCGGGTGTTCGGCCTGCCTCTGGACCTCAGCCTGGGGCTGTACAACGCCCTGGACGCGGACGTTCCGTTCATCCAGCCGTACGACAGCGGGCACGCGCCGCTGCCGTCGCTGTCGCGGGAGGTGGTGCTGCGGGCGAGGGTTTACCGGGGGATGTGAGGTGATTTTTTTCCGTCCCGCTGCTTTATTCGGGAAACCGGTTGAAGAATATTTGATCTTTCATTCAAAGCCGCATTCCGCGTAAAAAATCCTTGACGGATTCCAGTTTTATTTGTACATTTCAGTTGTACAACATATCATCGAGGATTGAAAATGGAAACCATCGCGGTCAGCGATCTCAGGGCCAGGTTGATGAAGGTCCTGAAAGAGATCGAGTCCGGCTCCGCGATCGACATCACTTCGCGGGGTAAAGTCGTTGCAAGGCTCGTTCCTCCCGAATTCGGCAGGGTGGAGGCGAAAGCGAAACTCCGCTCAATCGGGAAAACGGCCGTTTTGCATGATATTGTGTCTCCGGTCGGCGATCCATGGGAGTCCGAGCGGTGAGGGTCACCGCGGACACCCATGTGATCATCTGGGATGCCTTGAAACCGGACAAGCTGTCGAGGCGGGCGCGAGAGGCGATCGCTGCGGCGAATCAGTCGGATGGAATCATTTTCTGCGATATTTCATTGTGGGAAATCGCCATGCTGATGGAAAAGAAGCGCATTCAAATCGACGGGGATTATCTCGGATTGATTCGTCTGGTCAAGGCTTCCAATCATTATATCCATCATGGGATCACTCCCGAAATCGCGGCGCTATCGGCCCGCCTGCCTGCCGAGGTCAGCCTGGATCCTGCGGACCGGATCATCGCTGCGACCGCCCTGATCACGGATACGAGGCTGATCACAGCGGATCAAAAATTAAGAAGGTCGAAAATCATCAAGACGATATGGTAGCCGCATCATCGGCTGTGCGGCATCCGGAAAGGAATCCGGGTTCGCGCCGCATGCTTCATCTCTCATCAATCTTTTAATCTCTACGGGGGAATTTCCCGCCCCTTGGGGCGCAATTTGTTTCGGATTTTCTTTTAACAGCCCTCTGCTTGCGCCGGGCAGTTCATTTCGTCATTTTTCATCCGCACGGCTTATTCAAAAACATAGTCCGAATACTTCTCCTCCGCCTCGATCCTGATCTTCTTGATCAGGAGGCTTGCGAACACGCGCATCCAGGTGCGGGTCACGACCATGCGGTTGCCGGGCATCACGTCGAAGGACATCTGCATGCGCATGTTCTTGACGAATTTCGGATTCTTGGAAGGCTGCAGATCCACCATTCGGACGTCCTTTGTTTCGGGGTCGATAGAGAAAACGCCTTCGAAAATCTTTTCGTTTTTTTGTATCGCTTCAGCCCTGATCCGAAGGAGACTTCGGTTTTCGATCAGGGTGTCGCCCAGCATGGAAAAAGAATACGACGGCCGTTTTTCTTCCGAGAAAGGGAAGAGGTCTCCCAATCCGAGGCTCACTTCCTTTTTGTCCGAGCTGTCCTTTTCAGCCTCGGCCCTGTCCGCCTTTTCCCTGGCCTTGGCAGCCTCTTTGGATGCCTTTTCGGTCAAGTCTTTCTCCCTGCCTTTCTCCTTTTCCGTCACCCGGATGATTTCCTCCCAGGTTTTCCCGTCCTTCTGGAATGCCCGCTTCTCAGTCAGGACGATTTTCTCCGGCTGCCATTTGCCGTTCATGAACCGGGTTTCAGAGCGCACGAGCATGTTGACGTCCTCGTAATCTTCGTATGCCTGGGTGCGGCGGTCGATTTCCGATATCAGGCTGTCGAGAGGGGCCTGGCTACGGAGGGGATATGCGGAAAGAAGTGTCAGGACGAGGATGGTCAGGTTTTTCATGACGATATCTCCTTGAAAGCGGGATGCCGGTTTTCCCGGCGTGATTCTCCTGCAGGGTGCAATAATCCTTCTACGCCGGGCGCATGGCGGGGGTTTCAAATATCATTTGATTCTATGCAAATAATATTGTATCATTTCCGTGAATCTGTAGGCGAGCGCATCCCCCGGCAGCGGACTGACGGGGCGCTTGAATCTGTCAGCGCGCGCATTCCCCGCAGCCGGTCACGTGGCTTGTCCCGGGCTTTGACCCGGGGTAAGCGAGCGAATATAACGGTCTTTCTCCCAGAAGATCGAAGAATCCCCGGCAACTCTATGCCGGGGAGCTTCAATCACCTTTCAGGAGGATCATTCATGAAAAACGCTTGTTTTTTAATCGCGGCCGCCGCTCTTCTCGTCCTGGCAGGATGCGCAAAATCCCCATCCGTTTCCGTGGATTTCACCCGCGGCGATCTTCAGGTTTCGGAAAACGGCCGTTTCCTGGTCCATGCGGACGGCACGCCATTTTTCTACATGGGGGACACGGCCTGGGAACTGTTCCACAGGTTGAACCGGGAGGAAGCGGAGCAATACCTGGAAAACCGCAGGGCCAAGCGGTTCACCGTGATACAGGCTGTCGCATTGGCGGAGCTGGACGGACTCAATAAGCCGAATGCATACGGGGACAGGCCCCTTCTGGACAATGATCCCCAGAAGCCTTGGACCACCCCGGGCAGCGATCCTTCCGATTCCCTTTCTTACGATTACTGGGATCACGTGGACTGGATCCTGGGCAGGGCTGAGGAAAAAGGCCTGTTCATCGGCCTGCTCCCCACATGGGGCGATAAGGTTGTCGCGATCTGGGGGATAGGGCCTGTCGTGTTCAACGAGAAAAATGCGCGCGTTTACGGCGAGTGGCTGGGGAAGCGTTACGGCAGCAGGCCGAACATCATCTGGATACTCGGCGGGGACCGTCCGCCCGTGCATGAGGGAAAGGATTACATGCCGATCTGGCGCGCCATGGCAGAGGGCATCCGTTCCGCGGACAAGCGGCATCTGATGACCTACCATATCTGGGGCGAGCACAGTTCATCCGGTTTCCTGCACAACGAGCCCTGGCTCGACTTCAACATGATACAGACCGGACACGGGACCCTAGACATGCACAATTATGATTTCATTGAAAAGGATTACAGGCTCGAGCCGGTCAAGCCCACCCTGGACGGGGAATCCGCGTATGAGGATCACGCGGTGAGCTGGGATCCGAAGAACGGCTGGTTCGACGAATACGATGTCCGGCGCGGCGCGTACTGGGCCCTTTTCGCAGGCGGCCTGGGCCACACCTACGGCTGCCACCCGGTCTGGCAGATGATGGACCAGGGCCGCCAGCCCATCACCGGAGCCAGGCATTCCTGGCATGAAGTGCTGGATCTTCCGGGAGCTTTCCAGATGACGCATGTGCGGGCGCTCATGGAATCCAGACCCATGACCGTCCGGATTCCTGACCAGACTCTCATCGAGGGGGATCCGGGCGAAGGCGCAGATCATGTCCGCGCCACGCGCGGCGAGGATTACGCCTTTGTGTACGTTCCGACAGGGAGGGTTCTGAATGTCCGCCTGGGCGTCCTGTCCGGAGAAAAGTTGCGTGCGACCTGGTATGATCCGCGCACAGGCAAAGCATCGAAGATCGGGGTTTTCGAGAACAGGGGAGAAAAAGCTTTCGATCCGCCGGGAGAACCGGGCGAGGGAAACGACTGGGTGCTTGTGCTGGACGATGTGAAGGCGGGTTACAGGGCCCCGGGCAAATGATAGAACTCATCCAAAAAACGGGATAAAAATGACCGAACAAAAATCCGGGATCGACAGAAGATCTTTCATCGCGGCCGGACTGAGCCTCGCTGCAGGCATGACGATGCCCGTGCTTCCATTCAGCCCGGCAGGAGAACCCAAACCGGAACGGATTCCGAATTACCACCCGGACATGCGGTACAAGCGCGTGGGGGATACGGATGCCGTGTTCTCGGTTCTGAGCCTGGGCGCGTTCATGGTGCTGGAACCGGTTTTCCGGTACGCGGTCGGCCACGGCGTGAACCTGTTTCACTGCAGCCCGTATTACATGGACGGCCGGTCCCTGCGGGCGCTCGGCAAGTTCATCAAGCCCTTCAGGGAGAAGGTGTACGTCGCGCTCAAGGACGAATTCGAGCACATCGACGACGCGCTTCGCGCCCTGGATTCGGATTACATCGATTTCCTCATGTTCAACCGGCACGGCAAGCCCGTTGCGACTGACCCGAAAATCAGGGACACCTTCGAGAAATACAGGGCGCAGGGCAAGGTCCGGTATTCGGGTCTGACCACGCACGGGGATGTAAAAAATGCGACCGGCGCAGGGATCGCAAGCGGCATGTACCATGCGGTCATGCCGGCACTGACGCCTGCCAACCTGGAAGCCATGGGACCGGAACTGCAGCTTGCCCGGAGCAGGGGCGTGGGTGTGATCGCCATGAAATTTTCAAGGGGCATCGATGACAAGACGCTCGAGATCGCGCAGTTCAAAAAGGCGGTCCTGCATCCGGCCGTGACCACGGCGATCCGGGGCATCAATTCCTTCGAGGACATCGTGCCCTATGTCAAGGCCGCGCAGGAGAAACTCTCCGGAGCGGAGCTGGAATCCCTGCATCGCCACGCGCTTTCCCATCCGGAGGGCCGGTGCATGATGTGCGATGCCTGCGACCGGGCCTGCCCGGAAGGAATCCCCGTCTCGACCCTGCTGCGCTGCCATGACTATTACCTCATCCAGCAAAACGACCGCGTCAAGGCGGAGGCCGTGCTCGCTCAGGCCCGCGCGCAGAGTTTCGGATCTGCGGCCTGTCTGAACTGCAGGCTGTGCGAGTCCGCCTGTCCGAACCGGATTCCGATCGTCGGGAAGATGGAATCAGCCCGCAGGGCATTCGGCCTTCACGCATAAAAGAAACGAAGAGGAGAAGCTCCATGAAAATCCTGGCTATCCTGTTGATGCTTTCACAAGCGGCCTTTGCCCAGGAGGAAATGCGGGAGGCGAAGCCTGTGCCGGAACAGGACAGGCAGCGCCTTTCGAGCCTGACTGCCGGACTTCCGGAGCTTGGTGCCGAGCCGTCCGGTCAGCCTGTTTTTTTCTCCGACAATCTCTGGGAATACATAAACGGCGGTGCGGAAGCCTATCATCAGTATGATTTCTTCGCCTTGTTCCACCAGGTTTTTCTTGCGGGCGACGCGGAAGTCACGGTGGACATTTACGACATGGGCTCGCTTGAGAATGCGTTCGGCATTTATTCTTCAGAACGTTCGCCGGATTATCGTTTCCTGCCCGTTGGATCGCAGGGATTCGGGGACGCCTACGCACTGAATTTTTTCCGGAACAGGTATTATGTCAAGCTCTCCCTGTATCAGGACAAACCGGATTCATCGGTTCTTTTACGGTTCGGGGAGAAGATTTCGGACCGCATACCGGGCGCAAAGGGAATTCCGGAGTGCTTCTCGGTGTTCCCGGCGGAAAACGCAATCGCCCATTCCGAAACATTCATTTTAAAGACTCCGCTCGGTCACGGATATCTGGGGCCGGCCTACGCGATGTCCTATTTTGCCGGAGACGGGACGGACAAGCTTCTGGTGTCCGTTGCGGAAAGTCCTGCTCAGGCATCTGAAAGGGCTCAGAAACTCAGGACCCATTTTCAGGAATCCGGATCCTGCGAGGTCCTGCCCGGACTCGGCGCAGGCGCGTTCAGGGGCAGCAATCCCTACGAGGGCACGGTTCTCTGCCTCCCGGAAGGACGCTGGCTGGTGCTGCATACCGGGGAAAAGGGCGGGGGAGAGGAGCTGGTCAGGAAGCTGGCGGAGAGGTTGAAGGAAAAGGGCATTTAAATCAAGCCTCAGAGGGGCTGTCATCCCCGAAATGTTGGATCGGGGATACAGGGGCAGGGGATCATGGCATGGATCAAATGCTGATACGGTGATGAACGCGATACTTTTCTGCGGAGTAGGATACATGGAACAATGGATCGATCATCAACATCAAAAGATGAAATTTTGTCCGGTTGTCGTTGTTTTCTGCGCCGGATGCTTTCTCATCTCATCTCTTTCCGGGCAGGACAGCCTGAAATCCTACGTCAATCCCTGGGGGATGGAATTCGTTTTCATCCCAGCCGGAACCTTCATGATGGGGACCCCGGATCCGGACTGTCCGCCGGACGATCCGGCCACGCCGGCCAATGAAACTGAAATCTGCCTGGACGCGGTCAATGTGGACGAGAGGCCGTATCATCAGGTCCGCATTTCAACTCCCTTTTACATGGGGAAATACGAGGTCATGCAGTCGGAATGGCGGAACATCATGGAGAGCAATCCGTCCGGCTTTGTTGAGCCCGAAGGCGGGAAGGATACGGGCCGCCGTCCGGTGGAACAGGTTTCCTGGGATGACATCCAGGCGTTCGTGCGGAAGCTGAGCGAGATGGATCCGCAATCGGTTTACCGGCTTCCGACCGAGGCGGAGTGGGAATACGCCTGCAAGGCGGGCACCACAGGCCCTTTCTACGGAAGGCCGCGCGATGCGCTCATGTGGTACGACCGGAATTCCGGGCATGTGACGCATGAGGTGGGACAGGCAAAGGCCAATGCCTGGGGCCTGCATGACATGCTGGGCAATGTGTGGGAATGGTGCGGCGACTGGTACGGCCTATCCTATTATGCGCAGAGTCCTTCCGAAGATCCCCGGGGCTCGGAAAAGGGGGAGCGCCGCGTCATCCGCGGCGGCGGCATATACGACTGGAGCAATCAGAGCTGCGCCACGTTCCGTTGCAGCGGCCCTCCGGACGACCGCTGCAACACCGTGGGCTTCAGGCTGGTGAGATTGGAGAATAAGTAAGGACGGCTTGACTATCAATTCGCCGCGGCCTGCCCCCTGCACGATCCGCCCTGACGCCTGGCGCATCCGATCGGTATGCATCCTGGTCGAACCCTTTTGATTTAGATGCACCCAATCCGCGAATCTCTTCTCAATCCTTCGGAATGATTCGTACAAACGTATGGAGGTCTATATGTTTGTTCATGTCGGCATTGAAAGCGCAATCCGAAAAAATCTGTCCGCATTTCTGCTCATCGGGCTGATCTTTGCACCCAAAGCCAAAGCCGTTCTTGACGTTGAAATCGTACCTGAAAAACAATCCGGGCCGGAGGTGTTTTCGACCCGGTTTCGTTCCGTCGTGTCGGGGGGTACCGGCTGTTATCGATATGTCTGGGATTTTGATGAAAAGGATGGAATCGGCACAGATAAGATCACCGCTCATCCTTCCTTTGTTTTTTCAGAACCGGGGAAGTACACGGTCACATTGACTGTCAGGGACAGTGAGGATCATTCCGGATCGGATACTTGTGTGGTTGAGGTTTTCCCTTTTGCTTTCCGGATGTCAAAGCCCATCGACATTCAGGATTTCCATCCGGAAGAGCCTTCTGTCATAGAGAATCTGGATATTACGAATTCGGACGGGAACGGAATCACACTGAAACATTGTTCCAACATCATCATCAGGAATAATGACATTCACGATTTGCAAAGCTCCGATCCCTTCGGCGATCCGGGCAAGTCGGGTTGCGCCATTTACCTTTTTGAATGCGATCACATGACGATAGAGAATAATTACTGCAGGGACAATCAGGGCGGCATCTATGTAACCAGACCGACCAACAGTAGAATATTCGATAAAAACATAAAAATATCCAACAATGTCGTGACCGGCTCCAGAACTGACAGGGCGATCAATGTTTTTCAGGCCGACTCGGTCTTAATAGAAAATAATTATGTTTTCAGGAATGGGGATCCGGAATTGTTCGAAAAGCATCGGGCAGGCGGCATCTGGGTCTGGGATGCCAGCCATATTCTCATACAGGAAAACATAACGATTCAATCTTCAAGCGACGGAATCGGGATCGCGACAACCGAGGAGATGTTGAGGCTGGACGCAGGTTTTCTCTGCAGTCACTTCGTGGTTTCGGGCAATACGGTCAAGCAGAATTATGAAATGGGAGTTTGGCTGACGGGCATCAGAGAGGGCAAGATTTTCGACAATTACATTGATTCGAACTGCGGCCCCGGTTCTTCGGGAGTCAATCTGGAGTGGAATGCCTCCCGTGTGCAAGTTTTTCAAAACATCATTCTGAGAAACACGGTGTGCGGCATTCATCTGAACAATGCGTTTGACAATGAGATCGATAAAAATATCATCCTCAACCATTCCGGCGGGCATGGTGCAATATGGTGCAGACAGGTCCGGTCCTCGGGGACATTTGAATATCCAATCATTGATTCAAAAAATAATCGGATCAGTAATAATTTGATCTACAACAACTCTCATGCGATCAAAATTGACGGGAACAGCGATCCGGATTTCAAGCTCATCAATACGGTCATCGCGAATAATACAATCGACGGAAACGGGAAATATTGCGAAAACGACGGTTCGGGGATCATCCTTTTAAACGGGGCGGACAGCGTCGCCATTTTCAACAACATCGTCACAAACAATGACGGATTCGGAATGATCGGCAAACCAGATGGCATCAGGATGAAATACAATAATGTATGGAATAACGGTTGCGGCGACTATTCAGGCCTATCCGGGGGAGTCGGCGACATCTCAGCCGATCCGATGTATTTGGACCGGCAGAACGGTAATTTTCATCTCAACCCCCGTTCCCCGTCGGTGGATGCCGGCGATCCCTCCTCGGAGTATGCCAATGAACCTGATCCGAACGGGGATCGGATCAATCAGGGGTGTTATGGGAATACGCCTGAAGCGGCTGTCTCCCTTGAAACAATGCCGCCGCCGGATTTGACTGATGCGGCGGTCTATCCGGTCCCTTTTTATCATGGCCGTGACCAGACGATCACCTTTTTTAATTTGCCATGCGGGACGGATCTGTGCATATTCAATATTTTGGGCCAACCGGTTCACCGGAAGCAAGGTCTCGAAGCCAACGAGTACAGGTGGAGCATCCCTCCCAACCGACTCCAGTCTGGAGTCTATTTTTATTGTTTATCGGATGATCATGGGATGAAGAAAAAGGGCAAGATCATGATTTTAAAATAGGGATGGGAGAAGAGGCTCTCTATCCCCGGCGTTCTTCCATCGCTTTTTAGCCCCGGATCCCGGGCGTGAGGTTCGCAGCCACAGGTTGCATTGAAGGATCATTGATGAAAGCAGGGGATCATGTTGCCCGGTATGACACCGCAAAAAAATATTTCCGATGGACGATTGACGAAGAATTTTTGATTGCGGAGTGTGGATTTTTGATTTTAAAAAGTTCAATCATCAATCCAAAATCAGCAATCCGCAATTCTCGAATCCATTTCTTCCACGATCCCCAATTCCCGATTCCCGAACCCCTCTTTTCACGATGCTCGATGCCCGATGCATGCATCACCTCCGGGAGGTCCTCCAGGGGTCTTCCAGTCAAGGGGAATCGGAATGGGGTGGACCTCCCGGAGGTGGGTATTACGGTCATTTCATCATCATCATCTTCATCGACTTTGTCGCGGAGCCCGCCCGCAGGCGGCAGATGAAAAGTCCGGAAGGCACTTTCCTGCCTGAATCGTCCCTGGAGTCCCAAATCACGCGATGGCTGCCTGCCTCCTGATGTTCATCCACCAGAGTCCTGATTCTCTGTCCCGAAGAGTTGATGACCATCATTTCAACCTGCGCGCGCTCCGGCAATGTATAGGATATGGCTGTTTCCGGATTGAAGGGATTCGGATAATTCCGGGACAAGATAAGCCTTTCCGGGACGCGGGACTTTTTCGAAACGGCAACAGTGCCGTCATCTTCCCTGCCTGCGGAACCGTGAATGAAATACGACGCCCGCCAGTTGGCAGGATCCGCAGGATCGCCTGCCGGATTCAACTCCGTCGGCACCAGGGAATAACCGTCCGAAGGCTGCTCGGGCCAGGGATTCCGGTCATTATACCTGAATTGAATCAGCGTATCCCCTGCTGCATTGACAAGCGCGAGCCATTCGCCGCCGTTGTCGAGCTGGCCCGTGTACTCCCCGAACGGATAAAATCCGTACCTGTAGTTGAAGCGGCTGCTGTTCGACGCCAGAACCAGGAATGCGCCGGTATCCAGGAGGGTGACTGCAGGGAAGGTGTAGTCGATTCCCCTTACGAAGCGGGCGCCGGTCAGGTTCAGCAGCGTGTTCCCCGTGTTCTTCAGCTCGATGAACTCGAGCTCCCTGCCGTCGATTTCTCCCTCGTCCAGCGGGCTGTAATGGATCTCCGTAATTTTCAGGCCTGCCAGATTGTCCCTCACAGGCAGCGTGATTTCATGCAGGGGGCTCCAGTTGCCTGCATCCAGCACGCGCGCCTTGATCCTTGTCGTGGATTGGATGACCACGCTGTCCGTGTCCGCGGCTGCGAGGGCGGAGGGAGAGACGGATCCGTCCATGAGCCGCGGGTCTGAACCGTCCGTGGTGAGATAAACGATCCCGGATCCATTCGTATTTCCGGCGCGGACAGACGTGCCCGGTTCTACTGTGCTTTCACCCGTGATCTCCCGCCCGTTGTGAAGGAAACGGGGGGGGATGATGTCGTTGAAGAGCCCTGCCTGCCTGAGCTGGTCCAGAACGATGGGGTTCCGGTACGGGAAAAAATTATCCACCACATTGTCGATCTGCGGCAGCCAGTCGTCGTGCTTGGTGCGGGCGACGGCCACCTGGGTGTCGCCCCAGCGC
>JAFGEX010000318.1 GCA_016931355.1 bacterium | reverse complement strand
TCGCATGCCCTCGCCCTGGAGCGCGTGGCAGCCGTGCGATTCCAGGCTGCGGTTTTCACCAATCTGACCCGGGATCATCTGGATTTCCACAAGGACATGGACGAATATGGAGCAGCCAAGGCCAGGCTTTTCACTCTCCTGAAGTCCGATGGCGTCGGCATCCTCAATGCGGATGACCCGGCATACAGAATCATGCAGGCCGCCTGCGCATCCCGGTGCGTCACGGTGGGGAGCCGCGGGGACCGTTTGGATTACCGCGTCGGTTTTCTGGAGGCTTCCAGCGGCGATTCGCGGTTCATGATCGAAGGCAGGGGCGTGAAGGAAATTTTCCGGACGCCCCTCTGGGGGCATTTCAACATCCTGAACGCGGCCTGTGCGGCGGTCACGGGCCTGAAAATGGGCGTGGATCCGGAATCGATCCGGAAAGGCTTAGCCGGCGTCAAGCGGGTGCCGGGGCGGATGGAAGGCATCCTTTCGAATCTTGGATTCCGCGTGGTAGTCGATTATGCGCATTCTCCGGACGCGCTGGAAAATGTGCTGACCGCCTGCCGCGGATTCACGGCCGGCCGCCTGATCGCAGTGTTCGGATGCGGCGGGGACCGGGACAGGGGCAAGCGGCCCGCCATGGGCCGCGTGGCCGCGCGGCTTGCGGATCTCGTTTTCGTCACCTCGGACAATCCCAGAACAGAGGGCCCGGAAGCCATCATCCGGGACATTTTGGAGGGGATCCCGGCCGGAACAAATTACAGGGTGGAAGCGGACAGGGCTTCGGCGATCCGGCTCGCGCTCGGGGAAGCGCGTTCCGGCGACACCGTGGTGCTGGCCGGCAAGGGGCATGAGCCCTATCAGGAAGTAAACGGCGTGAAGCATCCCTTTGATGACCGGGAAGTGGCCGGCAAAGTCTTAAGGGAAATGGGGGGCCAGGCTGCATGCGGATGAAGCTGCGCGACATCGGCCGCATGCTGGGCGTTTCCGTGCAAAGCGCTTTTCAGGTGGAAGGCGTCGGTGTGGACACGAGGAGCATACGGCCGGGCATGCTGTTCTTCGCCCTGGCAGGCGTTCGCGAGGACGGACACCGCTACGTTGCGGAAGCGGTCGGCAAGGGCGCAGCCGCAGTGGCGGATCCCGCCAGGCTTCCCTCCGGATTGCCGGAGGACCGCATCCTCCCTGATCCGGATCCTCTGAAGGCCCTGCAGCGCCTGGCCTCGCTGTACCGGGACCGGTTTTCAGTGCCCATTCTCGCGGTCAGCGGCACGAACGGCAAGACCACCACCAAGGAGATGATCGCGGCCGTGCTCGGGGAAAAATTCCGCACGGCGAAAACGGCCGGAAATCTGAACAATCACATCGGGGTGCCCCTCTCCATCTGCGCCTGGGAAACCGGAATGGAGGCAGCCGTGCTTGAATTGGGGATCAACCATGCGGGTGAAATGAAATCCCTTTGCGAAATCGCCCGGCCCACGCACGGCCTGATCACCAATGTCGGCAAGGGACATCTTGAGTTTTTCGGATCCCTGGAAGGCGTGGCAAGGGCAAAGGCTGAATTGCTCGAGTCGCTGTCCCCCCCGGGCGTGGCGATTCTGAACGGCGATGATCCGTTATTGAAGCCCTACCGGCATACGGCTCCCCTGACAAGGACTTTCGGTTTTTCCCCGGACTGCGATTTTTCAGGACGGTTGCGTGAAGAGTCCGGATTCCCGGTTCTGGAAATGGAGGGCCGGCAGATCCGCCTCAGGACGTTGGGGAGGCATCAGGCGGCCAATGCCCTGGCAGCGGCCGCGGCCGGCCGGATTTTCGATGTGGAGTGGAGCCGGATCATCCGGGCCCTGGAGGCTTTTTCTCCTGCAGACGGGCGAGGCGAATTGCTCCGGTTCGGGGATGTTCTCGTCTTGAAGGATACCTACAACGCCAATCCTTCTTCCATGGAAGCGGCCCTCGCGGCGATTCTGTCCTTGCCGGAAACCGCGAGAAGGGCGGCCGTTCTCGGAGATATGCTCGAGCTCGGGGAGGCCTGCCGGCCCGAGCATGAAAAATTGGGAGAACGCATCGCCCGGTCCGGATTGGAGGCCTTTTTTTCAACAGGGCCCGGTATGCGCCATGCGGCTGAAAAGGCGCTTCGCGCCGGGATGAAAGCCGTTCACCATCATGATTCAATAGAGGCACTGTGCGCCTCTGTGTCGGCCTGGCTGAGGCCGGGGGACGGGCTGCTGGTCAAGGGCAGCCGCGGCATGCGCATGGAAAGGGTCGTGGAACATCTCGCGCAGGTGCCGGCCGGGCGCCGGAAGTGAGGCATCATGCTGTACCATCTTCTCTATCCTTTGAAACACCTTTTTTTCGGATTCAATCTGTTCCGCTACATCACGTTCCGCGCAGCTGCTGCGGCCGTGACCGCCCTGCTCGTCACCTTCTGGATTGGTCCGCCGATCATCCGCTGGCTCAAGCGCCGCGAATTCGGGGAGAGGATCAGGGACGACGGACCGGCCACGCATAAGATCAAGGAAGGCACGCCGACCATGGGCGGGCTCATCGTGCTTCTGGCCGTGCTCGTGCCCGTGCTCCTCTTCGGCAGGCTGAACAATCCCTACCTGCTCATCATGATCGGCGCCACGGTCTGGATGGGCATCGTTGGATTTTTGGACGACTGGCTCAAGGTGGTCCGGAAAGTACGCAAGGGATTGATCGGCAGGTACAAGCTGGCGGGCCAGATCGTCTGGGGCCTGGTGGTTGCCTCCTTCGTGACTTATTGGGAGGCCTATGGAAACGGGGGGTGGCATATCGCCGTCCCGTTTTTCAAGAACTGGATCATCAACCTGGGCTGGTTTTACATCCCCCTGGTGATTCTCGTGATCGCCGGGACATCCAATGCCGTGAATCTGACGGACGGCCTGGACGGTCTGGCGATCGGTTTGACGGCTGTCGCAACGCTCGCCTGGGCGGCGGTCAGCTATGTGACGGGCAGAGTCGATTTCAGCCGCTATCTCAACGTGCTTTATCTGAACGGGGCGGGAGAGCTTACGGTCTATTGCGCAGCGCTGATCGGCGCCTCCCTGGGATTTTTGTGGTACAACAGCCACCCGGCCTCCGTATTCATGGGCGACACCGGTGCGCTCGCGCTGGGCGGCGCCATGGGGACGCTCGCCGTGCTGCTCAAGAAGGAAATTCTCCTGCTCGTCATCGGCGGCGTGTTCGCGATGGAGGCCCTGTCGGTCATCCTCCAGGTGGGATCCTTCAAACTTCGCGGAAAAAGGATTTTCAGGATGGCACCGGTACACCATCATTTCGAACTGCTCGGGTGGCCGGAGGAAAAAGTGGTCACCCGTTTCTGGATTATCGGGATTTTGCTTGCGCTCATCAGCCTCGGGACCTTCAAGGTGCGCTGAAAAGAATGGATGTTGTGCGGGAACATATCGCCGGCAGGCGCGTCACGGTGCTCGGCGCGGCCAGGAGCGGAATGGCGGCCGCCCTGTTGGCCCGGCGTCACGGCGCCCTGGTCCAGGTCAGCGAAAAGGCGCCCGTTGATGAAAAAATAGAGGAGGCCGGAATCCTGCAGCAACTCGGCATACCGGCGGAATTCGGCGGCCATACGGACGCGGTTTTCGCCGCAGACACCTGGATCGTCAGCCCCGGCATACCGGATCAGGATCCCTTCATCCTGAAGGCCAGAAAGAAGGGCATCCCCGTGTTCGGCGAACTGGAGGTCTCTTCCTGGTTCTGCCGCTGCCCGATCATCGCTGTGACCGGATCCAACGGCAAATCGACCACCACAGCCTGGATCGGCGAAATGGTCAGGGCCCAAGGGAGGCCCGTGGTCGTGGCCGGCAACATCGGCATGCCTTTTTCGAAGGAAGTCGAAGATACTGTTCCCGAAGGACTGGCTGTTCTGGAAGTCAGCAATTTCCAGCTCGAAACCGTGAGGACCTTCAAACCAAAGGCCGCGCTTTTTTTGAATCTCACTCCGGATCATCTGAACCGGCACGGGACCCTCGAGGCATACGGAGCGATCAAGGCCCGCATCTTCGAGAACCAGGACGAGGGGGATTACCATGTGATCAACGGCCGGGACGGGGCTGTACTGGATCTTGCCCGGGGTGTCCGGAGCCGCCGCGCGGTGTTCAACGGGGAGACCGGGGTGGATTGCGGTTTTGTCCGCTCCGGGGAAATCGTCTTCCGCATCCAGGACACGGAAGAAATCCTGCTCCCTGTGAGGGAACTGGGCATCCCGGGCGAACACAACGTTCAGAACGCCCTGGCCGCAGGGCTGGCTGCCAGGCTCTGCGGGATTTCCGCGAATTCCGTGCGCAAAGCCCTGGCGGAGTTCCGCGGCCTTTCCCACAGGATGGAGACGGTGCGCACCCTGGACGGGGCTCTCTACGTGAACGACTCCAAGGCCACCAATGTTGACAGCGTGGCCTATGCCCTGGGGAGTTATGAAAACCCGGTCATCCTCATTGCAGGCGGGAGGGACAAGGATTCGGATTTCTCCACACTGCTGCCTTTGATCCGCAGGAAGGTGAAAGCCGTCGTGCTCATCGGGGAGGCTGCGGATAAAATGGAAAAAGCGTTCCGGGGAGCCAGCCGTCTCCTTCGGGCCGGTTCACTCGAGGAGGCCGTGATCCAATCCAGAAATCTGGCCGTGCCTGGAGATGTCGTGCTGCTGTCTCCGGCCTGCGCCAGCTTCGACATGTTCAAGAATTTCGAGGAACGGGGGGACCGGTTCCGGTCATTTGTGGAGGGACTGGCATGATCATCCGTCAGGAGAAAAAATCCGTGGACCGCTGGCTCATGGGTTCCGTCTTGGTGCTGCTCGTCCTGGGGATTTTGTGCGTGTACAGCGCAAGCACCTACTGGGGGGCCGACCGGCATGGGAATGCGATGCTGTTCATGCGGAATCATCTGATCCGCGTTGTGGTGGGGCTGATGGGCCTGGTCATCCTGTCCAACATGCCCTATTACCGGCTGCGTTCGTGGACGCCCTGTTTCCTGGCGGTGGCCCTGACCCTGCTGATCCTGGTTTTGTTTCTGCCTGCCTTTCACGGCAGCCGCAGCTCCCTTGTAATGTTCGGCAAGCGTTTTCAGCCCTCGGAATTCATGAAGCTCATCTTGATTTTGTACCTGTCGGCCGTGTTCGCCAAGGCGCTCGATACGGAACGTCTCGATTCAAAACAGATCGGCATTCATTTCGGGATGCTTCTCATGACGGTCGCCCTGGTATTCATGGAACCGGATCTCGGCTCGGCCGTTGTCCTTTTCCTTGTGGGTTTCGTGCTTTTTGTCATCGCCGGCATTGAATGGAGGCTCCTCATGAAGATGTCCGGCGCGATTTTCCTGATCCTTCTGCCGGGCATCCTGTTGTTCAAGCATCAAAGGGAACGCGTCTTCGCCTTTCTGGCTTCCATTTTCGGGAAGGGGGAGGTGGAGCATCAGGCCAGGCATTCGCTGATCGGTCTTGCACGCGGGGGGATTGCCGGTGTGGGATACGGGGAAGGCAAGGAAAAATTTCTCTTTCTTCCGGAACCCTTCTCTGATTTCATCCTGGCGAGTCTGGGTGAGGAATGGGGATTCATCGGGATACTGGTCGTTTTCCTGGGCCTGCTCGTCATCCTCTGGAGGGGATACCGGATCGCCATGAGGGCGCCGGACCGCTACGGGTATCTGCTGGCAGGAGGCATCACGTCCATGATACTGATCGGCGCCCTGATCAATGCGGCCGTGGTCGTCCGTCTTCTGCCCACCACAGGGCTCACGTTCCCCTTCATCAGCTACGGCGGATCCTCCCTGCTGGTGCATTTGGCCGCGGTCGGGATCCTGCTCAACATCTCCAAGAACAGGGGGCTGCCCAACACGGATTACGCCTACAGGCGTCATCCGGAGGGGATGAAAAGCGCTGCTGAGCCCGGCGGGCTTTCCCGCCGTCCGTTATACCGCGGATCTTCGATCTTGAGGGACTGCGGCATCCGCATGCGCTTTTTTGAATCTGCCAGCGAGCGCACTCCCCTTAGCTTGTCGCAGGGCCTGCCCCGGGCTTTGACCCGGGGTAAGGTAGCGGATATAAATGTCTTTTTCCCTACAGATCGAAGATTCCCCGCCGATTGCGGCTGGGAACTTCAAAATCCGCAGTCCGGGATCTTTCCGGCGGAAAACGCGGCTTTGAAGAGAAAAGATCCATGACCGGCGTTTACAACATTTTGATCACGGGCGGCGGGACGGGCGGGCATCTGTATCCCGCCCTGGCCATTGCGGAGGCCCTGCAAAAAAAGCATGAATGCAGGCTGCTTTTTGTGGGCACGGCCCACCGGCTGGAAGCGCGCGTCGTGCCGGGGCTGGGATACCCGTTCAAGTCCGTATGGATCAGCGGTCTTCACAGGCGCAGGATTCTCAGGAATCTGCTCTTTCCCCTCAAGATGGCTG
>JAFGEX010000317.1 GCA_016931355.1 bacterium | reverse complement strand
TCGATGATGCTCAGCCTCCGATGCCCCAATCCGGCCGGACCCGAAAAATGAAAACCCTCATCGTCCGGACCGCGGTGGGAGAGCACGCGGGTCATCCGCTCCACCCTCTCCCGCTCAACCGGAACCCGGTCCGAACGGACCATGCCGGCGAATCCACACATGAATGCTCTGTCCTTTCTGATATCCTGAATCTGTCAGCGAGCGCATTCCCCTTAGGCTTGCCCCGGATCAGACGGGCGATGAATATTTTTACCCTGCAGATCGAAGAGTCCCCGGCAGCTCAAAGCCGGGGAGCTTCAATCCGCATCCCGTCGCCATCCGCCCGGACGCCTCCCCGGCATGAAAGAACCGATGAGAAGCTTGGCCGCCTGCACCTCGTCTCCCGTGAAAAACCGCAGCAGCCAAACCGTCAACACATTCACGGCGATGCAGGCCGGCAAGACGATTAAAAGGGGAACGGATTTCATGGCCGCGCCGACGCCCGCCATTGCCAGGTTGGCGGCCAGGATCTTCGGGGCATACGCCAGCAGCGGAGCCTTCATATCGATTCTGCCCAGATAAACCGTATGGGAAACAAGAATCATTCCCTCGGTGAGAAGCGTCGCCAGCGCAGCGCCGATATGGGCAAAACGCGGGATGAGGAGGAAATTCAGGCCGACATTCAACAAAGCCCCGATGCCGACCACCTTTGTCGTGAAACGCTGCCTGTTGGCCGCGCTCACCGTGTACGTCATCACGGTGGTCATGAAAATGCAGGCCAGGGCCCACATGAGTATGACCATGGCTGAAGGCGTGCCCGGGAATTTGTCCCCGTAGAGCAAGGCTGTGATCTTCTCCGAAAGCAGGGATACACCCGCAGCGCAGCTGACGCCCAGGTAGAACATGAGTTTGAATGTTTTGTCGAAAAGTTTTCTGAATTTTTCGAAATCCTTCACAAAAAAATCGGAAAGGGCGGGATAAACAGCCTTCATCACGCCCGTGGAAATGAAGATGAGCACAAAAACCAGCCTGTAGGCCGCATTGTACCAGCCTACGACATTATCCGCACACAGGAAGGACAGAATGACACTGTCGCCGAACGTATAGATGGTCGAAAAATAAAAATTCAGGCCGAAAGGCAGGGCTTCCCTGATCTGAAGCCGGACGAGGGATTTGTCGTATTCGATCGACAGCGGCGTGAAATACTTCCGAACGATGAACAGGCAGTAAACGACGGAAAGAATGCTGGTGGCGAGAAAGACCGAGGCCAACAGCCGTATGCCGCCTCCCGCGGCCAGGACAAACAATCCCAGCCCCGTGATGACCAGGCTTTCGAAGAACGTGAGGAACGCGTCGTATTTCATCCTTTGAAAAGCCTGGAAAACCGAACGGAAGAGCTCCACGAAAGAACTGATGATCAGATTGACGGCCAGGATGTAAACGGTCCACTTCACCTCGGAGGGCTTGTTCGTCAGCCGGGTGACGGCGATAATGATCGTGAAGGTGACGGCGGAAAGCAAAATCTTGAGGAAAAGCGTGTTGGCCAGGTATTTTTTCACCGTTCTCTGAGAGCGGGCCAATTCCCGGATCAGCAGGGGATGCAGGCCCATCTCAGCCATGATCACGAAAAGGGATACAAACGCCCTGGCAAAGGAAAATTTACCGTATTCGCTGTCGCCCAGGATTCTCGCCATATAGACGACCAGCACGATGCGAAGGATCTTGTTGATGATCTCGGCCAGCGTCATCAGGGCTGAATTGGATGCAATCACCTTTCGGGTGCTCATTTCACAAGGCCTTTCCCAGGAGGTCCCGGTAGATGCGCATCATCGCATGATAATGATTTTCAGGCCCGAAAAGCGCTTCGGCCCGCCTTCTCGCCCGCCTTCCCATTTGAACCGCGAGGCTTGGATGGTCGAGCAGATAAAGAATGTGTCGCGACAGGGTTTCGGCATCCCCCGGCTGGAACAGCAGACCCGTCCTGCCGTGGACCACCAGCTCCGGGATACCACCGACGGCCGAACCGATGACCGGCTTGCCGAGGGCGAATGCCTCGTAAACGGTCAGCGGTGAGTTCTCGTACCATTCCGACGGCACGACGACGAACCGGCTCAGGGAAATCATTTTCCGCAATTCCGGTCCTGACAGGTATCCGGAAAACCGCACGTGAGTGAGCCGCTCCCGGCGGACCGTTGCCTCCAAGGCCTCCCTCAATTCGCCGTCCCCTGCGATTTCAAGCATCGAACGACGGACGTTCTTCATTGCCTTAAGAAGGGTGTGAATGCCCTTTTCGCCGGACAGCCGTCCATAATAAAGAAAGTAATCGCGCGAATCACGAACCGGCTTGTATTGATCCATGTCGATGGTGTAGAAGAGGTGCCGGATCCTGCCCGCCGGGAATCCGCCTTCCACCAATTTCGAACCGATAAAACGGCTTGGCACGTGGAACACATCGATGTTGCGTTCATAAATCCTCAGGATCCGATGCAGACAGGCCTCCAGGGCGAGCAGTAGTCCGGCGGATACGGAATCTTTGTGGCATCGGTCGAAGACGGGATGCCAGAATTTCCTGTCCAGGCATTTCTCGCAGATCATCCGCGTCCGCATATTGTACAGCCTGTAATTGGGACAGATCAGCTTGTATTGATGGACTGTCTGGATCACCGGGATCCGGAATTTCCGGAGTACGTGGAGAATGGAAGGGGAAATCTGATGATCGATCATGTGCACATGCGCGATATCCGGCCTGACCTTCCGGATGAGCCTTGCGAGCCGGCGCTTCGCGTGCAGGGAGTAGAGAATCCTCGATGCGATAAACACCCCTGCAAACAGCTTCCGGATGCCGCCGACGTTGAATTCAACCGGACGGACGAAAAAGGATGAAAAAGGCGTATTTAAATTCCGCGTGTGCTGCATGGAAAAGGGTACGATCCGGTGCCCGTGTTTTTCCAGCACGGCCGTCAGGTCGAACACGTAGCGTTCCGCCCCTCCCTTGACGAAATAGTATTTATCGATCATCAAAATGGTGAGCATGCCTGATCCCCTGAATGGAAAGAAGCCTGCCGGACGCCATCCGCAGCATCATCCGGGCCTCGGTTGCTGCATCTGCCTTTGGACGGCCTGACGCCGGAAGAATTCATCACGATGAATCCGCCTCAGGACGAGCACCAGGCCGGCAAGAAGCCAGAGAATGCATTTTTCCCTGTAATTCTGGTATTCCGGCCCGAACAGGATAACCGTGAAAAAGGCGACATAGGAGCCCAGGACACCCAGGGCCACGGCAGACAACTGCCTGTCCCGGATCCGCAGGCTTCGAAACGCTTCCCGCATCACCAGAAAAATGAATCCGAAAAAAAACAAAAAGCCGGGGATTCCCGTTTCCGCAGCCAGGCGCAGGTATTCATTGTGCACGGGCTGCCAGAAATTGAACACCGGATAACTGTGATATTCGTAATTGTACAGCCCGACGCCGGTCAGGGCGTGCTTGAGGATGATCGACAGGGAGATCTTCATCATCAGAATCCGGTGTTCCCCCCTGCCCGCAGTTTCCACGCGGAGCGATATCAGGCTCCAGGCCACAACGATCACGAGCAGAAAGCCGGCCAGGATGACGATGAAACGGAAAAGACTCTTCCCACGCAGGCGGCCGTTCTTGTAGAGAAGGATGGGCAGGGACAACAGATAGACGGAAAATCCAACCCAGGCGGCCCGCGACAGAGTAAAGAGAAGCGAAAATCCCGAGAGCCCCAGGACAATGAAGGTCCAGGCGCGCTTCAGCATGGACCTCGTGGTGATCAGGCTGCTGATACAGAGGGGAATCAGGAGGATGAGATATCCTCCAAACATCGTGTGATACCCCAGCGTGCCGTTGACACGCGCCAGCTTCCACCACATCGGCCAGTAGTTCTCACCCAGGAAATGGAGGCCCACCGAATGGCCCATCGTGCGCTGAAGCGTGCCGACGAGCCCCTCGAACGCGAGGCCGATGAGCAGTACTTCCACGACATGCAGAAGATGCCTGCGGGAACGGACGCGGTTCAGGACGTAATAGAAAAGCAGAAAGGCCTTGATTTCAAAAAACCACCCGAAAGCACTGGCCTTCTGTGAAACGGCGAAGAAAATGGACGGAATGCACCAGATCACGAATGCGGCCGCGAACAGAACCGGTTTGTCATGGATGAAATGGGCCTTCTGGAAAAGATCCGTTTTGAAAAACCACATTCCGTAAAGGATGAAAAGGACGGCGTCAAAGGCCCAGACCAGATCCTCCGAGATGACGGGAGAAAATAAAAAACCGATGGCGAAGGGCAGCAGGCCTACGAGCACGAGCAGCAGGAAATGCTCCTTCTCATCGATCATCTGCATGAAAAGCAGCAGACACAGCGCAACAGCCGCAAGCCAGAGCCAGCGCTTGTCCAGAGGCAATCCCTCCATGGGAACCAGCAGGGCGAAGATGACCGCAGCCATCAAGACCGTGAAAAACAGTACGGTGATTCCTCTGGCGGCGTTCATGGGGCCTCCCCTGCGAAACCGTCCCGGTGCTGAAGGTCAAAACAGCGCCCCATCACGGCCGCCCCTGCCGTATGGCGCCCATTTGTTCCTTCAGGATCCGGAGGCCCTCCTCTGCGTCCATCAACGAATATCCCGTGTCTTTTTTCAGCTTCTCCGTTTTCAGCCCGGATTTCATGGGCCGCGGCGCGGGCTGCCGGAAGGCGCCGCTCTGCGTTCTTCTGATCAGCGACTCGTCCAGGCCGAACACGCGGGCGATCCTGAGGGCGAACTCATACCGGTTCATCAACCCTTCCCCCGCGGCGTGATAAATGCCCGTCTTCTTCTTTTCGTACAGACAGAGCAGGGCCCCGGCCAGATCATCCGCAAGCGTGACGTTCCCAAATTGGTCATCCACGATGCGGACGGACCGCCCGTTCCGCAGTTCATGGATGAGCCATGTCGCGAAATTGGGGCGCAGGTT
>JAFGEX010000031.1 GCA_016931355.1 bacterium | reverse complement strand
TGAGGGTTGTCACGGCCTGTGACGGTCGTAACAGCATCAACAACATCAACACGGAAACCAGGATGGATTTCATGGCGGTCTCCTGAGTCTTATTATTGAGTCTGACGACGAGCACAATCCCCGGGGCCTGCCCCGGGCTCTGACACGGGATGAGCGAGTGAATACAAATGTCTTTTCCCCTGCAGATCGAAGATTCTTCGGCAACTCACTGCCGGGAAGCTTCAATCCGCCCGCATCCTTGAAATAATTAAAACAATTTTCATCAACATCGAATGGATACGGGTGAAAGACCGAAGGATCTTTCAATTCCTGCGCTATATCAAGGAAAGAAGAGGAAGATGCTTGCACGAGGTTCATCGATGATGCGCTTCCGAATTCGGCATCCATCCGTAATATATTGGAATGACACAGAAAAGCAAGTGCTTTCTTTGTCATTCGTCAGCGAGCCCGTTCTCCGACCAAAATTGGACTGGCATGCCCTCCAGGGAAACCCGGACACATCCCCCATCCGGATCCAGTCACGATCTCCGGCATAGGCTGCGGTACCCGGATTCCTCAGGCAAGGACGAGTATGCCGGAAAATGCAGATGTTCAAATCATCCGTTATGCGATCCGAACAATCCCCCGGAATGCCCACTCTATCTATCGCCATTAATCTATCATTTATCAAGGATTTGCAGAAAAAAAAGTGTATTTGATAATAAACGGTTTTTCATTTGCTTTTCCCCTTTTTCCCCCTTATATTTTTAAATCACCCCAGCATTCGCGATAACATCTTCATTTATAAAAATACTGAACAACGCCGGGCCTGAATTCCGGATCAGGTTCAAATCTATTTTTTTCCCTTTGATGAAAAACCAGAAAACGGCGTTGATGGGTTTTTCAGTCCTCATGACAAGATAAGCAATCAAACTTGTTGATCATCGAAATTGATAAAGCGATCCATCCGGCGCCGGTTTGAGCAACTGTTTCTTATCCACCTCATCCGAAAAGATCCGTTTCTGAGTCAAATTCACATTCTCCTCGCCTTCATATAACGATGATTTCATTTCGAGGGGGGAGCGGTTTTTCATTTCATTGAGGAGGGATAAAAATGAATTCCCTGCAAAAATTTCCGGGGCATGGCTTTCTCTCAGCATGCGTATTCTTCATGATAATTTTTTTATGCCTGTCCGGGACCTATGCGCAGAAAATCAGTTATGATTTCGGTGATGCCCCGGATTCACCCTATCCCACAATACTCAAGAGCAACGGCGCCCGTCATGTCTATAATCCTGATTACTTTTTAGGCAGTAAGATTGATACGGAAACAGAGGGCCAGCCCAATGCCGGTGCCACCGGGGATGACACGGACGGGACGGATGATGAAGACGGTGTGGCCTTCACATCCGATATCAAACCCGGCCAGACGGCCAGCGTCAGGGTGACGGCATCCACCATCGGAAGGCTGAACGCCTGGATCGATTTCAATGACGACGGCGACTGGGCGGATACGGGCGAGAAAATTTTTACCGACAGAACCTTGTCCAGCGGCGCAAATTCGTTGTCCTTTTCCGTGCCGAAGGGCGCTGTTGCAGGATACACGTTTGCACGCTTTCGTTTCTCAAAGGACGGCAAGATATCCTTCACAGGCGGCGCGCCTGAGGGCGAAGTGGAAGATTACCGGGTCCAGATTAAAGCGTCCACGGAATACGATTACGGAGACGCACCCGACAAACCTTATCCCACCAAATATGCAAGCAGCGGAGCCAGGCATGTTTACAACGCGGATGTATTTTTGGGCAGTAAAATCGACACGGAATCCGACGGTCAGCCAAATTCCAGTGCGACGGGGGATGACACAGCCGGATCGGACGATGAAGACGGCGTCACCTTTGTGTCGGATTTGAAGGCGGGTCAGACCGCCAATATCACGGTCGTGGCTTCGACCCAAGGCAATCTCAATGCCTGGATCGATTTTAATGACGACGGCGACTGGGATGACGCCGGAGAGAAGATTTACAGCGACAAATCATTGTCCGGCGGCAGCAATTCGCTGTCTTTTTCAGTGCCGGGCAGCGCTTCGATCGGATATACCTTTGCGCGTTTCCGTTTTTCATTGAACGGAGGCGTCTCCTACCGGGGGGATGCGGCGGACGGCGAAGTGGAAGATTATGAAGTGGAGATCAAAAAATACACGCCGCCCACACAATACGACTTCGGCGACGCGCCGGATCCTGCCTACCCCACAAAACTGAGTGACGGTGCCAGGCATGTGTACAACCCGGACGTCTTTCTGGGCAGCAAGATTGATATCGATGCGGACGGCCAACCCAACGCCGATGCAACCGGCGACGATACAGACGGGAATGATGATGAAGACGGAGTCGTTTTTGCCCCGAATATGACACAAGGGACAACTGAAGGCGTGACCGTCACAGCATCCACCTACGGGAAACTGAATGCCTGGGTGGATTTCAATGACGACGGCGACTGGTCCGATTCCGGGGAACAGATATTCAAAGACAAAGCGCTTTCACCCGGAAGCCATTCATTGTCTTTTTCCGTGCCTTCAGGCGCCTCTGTCGGAAAAACATTCGCACGCTTCCGTTTCAACCTGAACGGCGGCGTATCCTATGACGGCTCCGCCCCTGACGGTGAGGTGGAAGATTATGAGGTTGAAATCAAGGAGAAGAAGCCGGAAAATGCCACGGAGATAGATGTTTTCCCGGATTTTTGCGGCAGCTTTGACCTGATCTCTCCGACCGGAGTGATTCATCATGTGACGGTCAACGGGCAGGCCACACAAGCCGTATTTTTCGAGGGGCCCACGGAAGGGATGGCACATGACAACGATGCAGATGGCAGGGAAGAGGTCGTCACCGAACTGCTTGAGATGAATCTCCATGGAACCCATCCGGACCTGGGAACCATCCAAGTCGGCATCCATCCCACCCTTCAGTCCCTTGGAGAAATCAGCGAGCATGCCAATCACACGACAGGCCTGCTCGATCTGACGCCCTTTGCCCCCGGCGACCCGGCGGACAGTTTCTTTGACATCTATTTTGAAATGGAAGTCGGTGGCACAACTCTCACGACCGCTGGTCCCAAAAGAGTGAGCGGAAAAATATCGGAAAAACCTCCCAAACCCGGAGAAAAATATGAAGACTGCACAAAGTTGCAGCTCGTGGATCCGAATGGACAGCCGACCGGATATATACTGGGATGCATGACCTTGATGCCCATTTGTACGGTGGAATGGGATACGCTGGATGAAGCAGGCGCAGATGTGGGCCTCGGATCGCCGGCCGGGGCTTCCACGGTTGCATTGACAGGCCCCATGCTTCAGGCGGTTTATTTTGAAGGTCCGGAGGAGGGGGACGCGAATGATGACGACGGCGACGGCCTGGATGAAGTCCATGTTGAACTGGTGTCCCTGAATCTGACCGGGGAAAGTCCCATGCTGGGGAAGGTCAACCTGGGTCTGGCAGAGGGGACAAACAGCCATGGACTTCTTGAGGAAAAATTCAATCTGAAACCGGGCAAACTGGATGTCGCTCCATTCAATCCGGAAGGCGATTATCCCGCAGACAGTTTTTTTGATATCTTTACTGAATTATCGATTGACGACGGCGAAGGGTCCACATCAATGGCGACGGATGAGCCGGAGCATCTGGAAGGAACCCATACAGAAAAACCGCCTGCACCTGGAGACAGTCTGAAAAATGACTGCGAGCAGCGTCCCTTATTGGATGAAAGCGGGAACGCCACCGGAATCACCATTGACTGCTTCACCTTAAAACCCAGGCTCGCGCTGGATTACGGAGATGCGCCGGATCCGGCCTATCCGACGCTGCGATCCAGCGGCGGGGCCTCGCACGTCAGGTCTTCACAGATTTATATGGGTGCCAAGGTGGATCCTGACAAAGACGGCCAGCCGCACCCGGATGCCCTCGGAGACGACAATGACGGCAGTGACGACGAGGACGGTGTCGGTTTGCCCTCGTCCATCGTTGCAGGTCATTTCTTCTCGGTGGAAATCACCGTCTACAACGCAACGGCTGCGACCGGTTATTTGAATGCCTGGATCGATTTCAACAACAATGGGAATTGGGGAGATGCGGGCGAGCATGTCATCATCGACTTGCCGAGAGCGACGGGAACCGTCACGCATGTTCTTGCCGTGCCGGACGATGCGGTGCCGGGGAAAACCTTTGCACGTTTCAGGTACGGCACCCGGGACAGTATTTCCTTCATGAGGAGCGGAGGCGCCGGTGAAGTGGAGGATTACCGTATCGAGATCAAAGGGGATATCCCTGATGATGGGCGGCGAAAATGGTCGCAGCCGCCGACGTCCAACGCAGACTCCAAATATCCGGGAAGTTTCTGGGGTTGGGATGAGACCTCCGTCTATGATAAAATCATCGTGGCGGATGACTGGCTCTGTTCGGACGGAAGGCCTGTTTCGGACATCCACTGGTGGGGCTCCTATCCGGGCTGGCCGGAAAATATGCCGCCGCCCAATGCCCCGTCCAAATTCCATCTCGGCATCTGGACGGATGTTCCGGCCGGCGCAGACAAAGCATTCAGCCATCCGGGTAAAATGATCAAGGAATGGACTGTTCCCAGATACGAATTAAATGAACGGATCGTCGGTTTGGACTTTCACCCGGATCATATGGAGATGCCGGATTCATGCTATCAATACGACTTCATCATTCCGGAGGGTGATTATTTCAATCAGGAAGGGGACTCCGCGGTTTACTGGATCAGCATCTGCGCCGTTTACGAGGAAATCCCTGAAGAATATCAATGGGGCTGGAAGACCCGAAGGCATTATTTCAATGATGATGCGGTCCGGATTCAGGATCCGATCGTACCGTCCCCGGGAACCTCTTATATCGAGGGAAAACCGATCGTCGATGAGAAAAACGAGTCCTGGGATATGGCGTTTGAACTGACGACCCGCGAACTGAGCGGGGAACTCGATTTTGGTGATGCGCCGGACGGCGTCTCTTTTGCAGGTTATCCGACGCTTCTGCCTTCGGGCGCGCATCATGTGATTGGCGGGCCCTGGTTCGGGGATGACAAGGACAGTCCGGATCCCGAGACCAACGGGCAGCCGCATGCAGGCGCATTGGGAGATGACAGCGACGGGAACGACGATGAAAACGGCATGACCATTCCGGTCCTGCTGGCAGGATATCCTGCCAGTATCAGCATCCGTGTGCACGGCGGTGGAGTGGTCAATGCGTGGATCGACTTCAATTCCGATAAAACCTGGCAGGCGGCCGAACAGATAGTCAACGGATTTCTGCCTGACGGAACGCATACGATCACTTTCAGCGTTCCGGGCGCTGCCTTACTCGGACAGACCTTTGCACGATTCCGCATCAACAGCATCGGAGCCCTGGGGCCGACCGGATTCGCTGCCGACGGTGAAGTCGAGGATCACGCGGTTCATATCCGGGAAAAAACCATCGAAGAACATCCAAGAAAATGGTCCCAGCCGCCCGAGTATTTTTCCGATTCACCGTATCCGGGCACCTTCTACGGATGGGACGACATTTCCATCAGAGACCGGGTGGTCGTGGCCGATGACTGGCTCTGCACGGACAACCGGCCGGTCTCGGACATTCACTGGTGGGGATCTTACGAGGCCTGGCCGGATACCGTGCCCCCGGAGAATGGGCCTTCGCTCTTCCACATCGGAATTTGGAAGGATGTGCCGGCCGGTGCGGATCAGGAATTCAGCCATCCGGGGGAAATGGTATGGGAATGGTACGCGGACCGCGTCGAACTGAACGAGAGGCCGGCCGGCTTCGATTTCCATCCGGATTTCATGGAAAAACCGGATGCCTGCTTCCAGTATGATTTTTATATCCCGGAGGAGAAATGGTTCCACCAGGAAGGAGATTCCAACATCTACTGGATCAGCATTTCCGCATTGTATAAGGATGATTCATTTCCGGAAGGCCATTTATGGGGATGGAAAACACGCAAACACTATTTTAATGACGATGCCGTGCGGATTTTTATGCCGTCCAATCCGGTCCTCGGGAGTATTTTCCAGGAAGGACAACCGATCGTTGATCCGAACGGGAATTCTTGGGATATGGCCTTCGTGCTGACAACCCATGAAACCGTCGGGAAACATGATCTGGGCGATGCACCGGACAGTCTGAATCATTTCAATGCCGCGATGGACGCCTATCCGGGAGTCGCCGCGAGATTCCCGACCGTATTCCAGACCACGGCTTCAAATCCGCACGGACCTGTTCACTGGGATCCCAGGGGGCTGGCCTATCTGGGTCATCACGTCACGCTTGAAGTGGAAGCGGATCAGGGCCCGGATGAAGACCCGACCAACAATATCGACCCGCTCAACGGACAGGCGGATCTGGACCTGGCCGACGACGGCGTGGCCATGCCGCTCTCCCTCCCGCATTGTCAGCCGACGCAATTTGATTTTACGGTGACCGTCGTGAATGCTATACAACGATCCCTGTATGTGAATGTCTGGATGGACTGGAACAGGGACGGCGACTGGAACGATATATTTGAATGCGGCGACCGTAGCGCCAATGAGTGGGCCGTTTCCAATCAACTGATTGTTTTGACCGGCCCGGGTGTGATCACATTCGCCACCGCCCGTTTCCTCCCCTGGCATCCGAACGGAGCAGAGGATACGACAGGATTGTGGATGCGGATCACCTTGTCTGAAACAATCTGGATGCCTGCCGCAGCCGGCCCGGCGGAGGGGGGAGCAGGACCCGCATCCGGATACCGGTACGGGGAAACGGAAGACTATTATTTTGTGCCCGTACAGGAAACGGAAACCGGGATGGAATACGGGGATGCGCCCGAAGGCGCCCTGGCCTATCCGCCGCTGGGCGTCATGGGGAACTTCCCGACCTGCAGGAGCGCCACGGTCGGAACCTATATTGAACACGGCAACAGAGGCTGGTTGTTCTTCGGCCGGTCCGTGGATCATGAGAGCGATGGAAACGGCGGATTCTGCCCTGCGTTCAATCCCGACAAGTACAATCAGGATGAAACCTCCGGAGACGGAGACTGCGGCATTGATGTGAAGGCCTACACGATTCAGGGGCCGGTCGGTTCTGAAACCGTGGTGCCGATCATCCCGTCCTATGCCGGTCCGCTGGGCAAACCCTGTGAAATGGCGAACTGGGGGAGCCATATCAATCTATGGTGGGACAACGGCACAACGGAAGAGGCCTACATCAACATCCTCTTTGACTGGAACCAGGACGGGATGTGGGGAGGACAGGAGACCTGTCCCGCGGGATACGCTGCTCCGGAACATGTCATGCAGAACTTTCCCGTGCCTGCTGCGACCAATGGTTATCTGTCCGTTCTTTCGCCGCCGTCATTCCGGATCGGGCCCAAAACCGGCTATATCTGGGCGCGGTTCACGATCACACCGGAACGTATCAATCCGCCGTGGGATGGTTCAGGAATATTCAGCGACGGCGAGACGGAAGATCATCTGATTTTAATCAGCGATGAAGAACGGGTGCTGATGGATTTTGGAGACGCCCCTGACTCCTCCATGTCTTCCTTCCATTATCCGACGCGGTTTGCCGACAACGGCGCCCGTCACTTGATGGACAGCACCATCTATCTCGGATCCAAATGGGATCCCGATGCGGATGGCCAGCCGCAGCTGCATGCCAAAGGGGATGACAATGACGGCAATGATGACGAGGACGGCATCGGATTTCTCTCCCAGCTCATCCCGGGACAGGCTGCACAGATCGTGGTCATCGCTTCGGTGAAGGGTTTCCTGAGCGCCTGGGTCGATTTCAATCAAAACGGCGGTTGGGGGGATCCTTCTGAAAGGATATTCAACAACACAGTGATCCCCCAGGGCAACAAGCAGCTGTCGTTCTTTGTGCCGGGTGCCGCTGCGAAAGGAAGGACATTCGCCCGGTTCCGTTTCAGCCGGGACACCCTTCCAGGCTACACCGGGGAGGCGGCGAATGGTGAAGTGGAAGACTATCTGGTCGAGATTAAGAATCCGGACGATGTGACCCCGCGCAAGTGGTCGCAGCCGCCCCGGACGAATGCGGATTCGCCTCATCCAACCTGCTTCTGGGGATGGGATGTGCTTTCCGTCCGGGAAAAGCAGATTGCAGCCGACGACTGGCTCTGCACGGATGACCGCCCCATCACGGACATCCACTGGTGGGGTTCCTATGAGGGGTGGGACAGCGATTCCGTGCCGAACAATGCGCCGCAGTCATTCCTCATTGATATCTGGACAGATGTGCCGAAAAGCGCGGACAATGCATTCAGTCATCCCGGGATGGTCATCCACGAATGGACGGTGCCCAAAACCGTTCTCAATGAGAGAAGAGTGGGGTGTGATTTCTATCCCGTAAATATGGCGCAGCCGGATGCCTGCTTTAAGTATGACTTTAACATCCCAAAGGACCAGTGGTTCGTCCAGGCAGGGGATTCCAATATTTACTGGATCAGTATCAGCGCTGTGTATCCGACTGTTCCGGACCAGACCCGATGGGGATGGAAGACAACGCCGTATCAGAACCTCGATTATGCCGTGAAGGTCTTTGATCCTTCTCAGCCGACAATGGGTTCCGTATACCAGAACGGGACGACGATACTGGATGCGGCAGGGAATTACTGGGATCTGGCGTTTGAGCTGACCACCAACGAGGTGACCGGAGAGTTTGATTTCGGAGACGCTCCCGAAAAACCGTACCCCACCCTGTCCGCAAGCAGCGGCGCCTATCACAGGATCATTCCGCGTTTCTGTCTGGGGAATCAGGTGGATCCGGATCTGGATGGAATGCCGACACCGGACGCCATGGGAGACGATCTGCTGGACGGCAATGACGATGAGGACGGTGTCAAGTTCATCACCGGCATTGTTCCGGGGAGCATCGCAACCATCACCGTGACAGCCTCGGACTCCGGGTATCTGAACGCTTGGGCGGATTTTGACGGGAGCGGGGTGTGGGATTATCCTTCTGAGATGATTTTTATCTCGACACCGCTGAATCCCGGTCCGAACGTACTCACTTTCTCCGTGCCCCATACGGCCGTTCCGGACTCTGCGTTTGCGCGTTTCCGGTTCAGCTCGAAGGACACGCTGTGGTACACGGGATACGCGCCCGACGGCGAAGTGGAGGATTACTGGCTCCGCATTCCGGACACCACCAGCACCTATTCCATCGGCGGCGTGATTCCCGAGACTTTTGCGCTCTCTCAGAATTATCCGAATCCGTTCAACCCGACCACGAAGATCCGGTTTGATCTTCCGGTTGCGGTCAAGGTCAAAATCACGGTCTATAATCTGATGGGACAGGAGCTGAGGATTTTGGTGGAGGGACACAAGCAGGCGGGCTCATATATTGTGGAATGGAACGGCCAGACCCGGAGCGGGAGGATGATCGGGACGGGGATCTATCTCTACCGGATCGAAGCGGGAGACTTCAGGGATACCAAGAAGTTCCTATTCCTGAAATAAACCGCTGGTCGGATCAAACAAGGGCGTCCCTTTCAGGGCGCCCTTGTTTATGGGTTTGGAACCGCATCAGGTGAAGATCCATGGGTGCGTGAAAAAATGGATATTGAAGCTCACCGGCGGTGAGCGGCCGGGGAGATTCAACACTTTGCGATGCCTCATTCGGGGATAAAAAAAGCCCGGATTTTCGTCCGGGCCATATCTAGCGTCCCCACGGGGATTCGAACCCCGGTTGCAGGAATGAAAATCCTGAGTCCTAGGCCTCTAGACGATGGGGACCAAATTGATTCATCATCAAGAACCAAAAATCTTTTCTCGGGTGAGTAACGGGGATCGAACCCGTGGCCTCCAGGGCCACAACCTGGCGCTCTAACCAGCTGAGCTATACCCACCATACGAAAAGCTGAAAAATATAAAGAAAATAACACGGGATGTCAAGAAAAATCGTGACCGATCCTGAAAAGGAATTTCCAGTCTACCCTCCCCTGGATCCCGGGCATGAGGGACGCAGGCAAAGGCTGCATCTTCGTATCAAGGTCAAAAGCGGAATCTCCCCTCCCGTCTTGCCCGGGATAACGCCACTTTCATCATTCACCGCACCCGCGGGCGTGAGGGACGCAGGCATAGGTTGCATCGAAGAATCTCAGCCGAGCAGGGAATCATGCCGCCCGTTACAACCAGGATGACAACACCGCGAAAAAGATCTCAGAATTCAGATATCAGATTAACGATCTCAGATTGATTTCATATCTGATATCTGCAATCTTCAATCGTTATTCTGCGATCAACTACTATTCCTCTGCCCGAACCCCTATCCCCGATTCCCTATTCCCGACCTCAGTACCCGAACACCTCCTCCAGGCTTAGTTTCTTGACCTTTCCGTATTTTTTCAATACTCCGAAATCGAGCTTCTCCACATCCCCGAGAACGAGTATGGTGTAGTTTTTATCCCGGATGTATTTATCGAAAAAGGCCCTGAGATCGGCCAGGGTCATTCCGGGCACCTGTTCATACACATCCGCCCTGCGGTCCCGGTCGTCGTTACCCATGCGTTTGGCCTGTTCGTAGGTCCACAGGATGTTTCCCTTGGTGATGCGCTCCGTCTGTATCCGCTTGACGATCGCCTCCTTGCAGTCTGCGAAGGCATGCGGCGTCTCAGGCATGTTGTTTAAAAGATCGAACATGCCGGACAGGGCCAGGTCAATCTTGTCCGCCTGGGTGCCGATATAGGTTTCGATGTAATGGGCGTGCTCCGGCCTGTCCGGGGTCAGATACGCTCCCCAAACCGAATAGGCCAGGGCTTTGGACTCGCGCAGCGTCTGGAAAACAACGGACGACATGTTCCCGCCGTAGTACTCGTTGAAGAGCGCCCGGATCGCCATGCCGGTCCTGTCATACGGAACGCTCCTGGAAAGCATGACGATTTCCGCCTGCTTCATGTCGTAATCGCACACAAAAACCTTGTTCTCCTCAGTGGGCAATTGCTCAAATTTCACAGGCTCGGGGATGCGCTCAAATGCTTCAGGAACATTGTGCAGGCGATCCAGGCACGCGGTGAGCTTTTCCTTCGGAAGCGGGCCGTAATACAAGACCCGGTGCGGGTACCGGTTCAGCCCCTTGATCAGGTCCGTCAATTCGGAAGGTTTCAAACCGGCGAGCTCGCTTTCGGAAAGGATATTCGTAAAGGGAGACTTCTTGCCCCAGGTTCCGTAATTGAACATGGCCGCGTTCAGAATGGTCCCCTTGTTGAGTTTGCTGTCCGCCCGCCTCTTCAGAATGTCCCGGACCAGGTTCGCCAGCGCTGC
>JAFGEX010000316.1 GCA_016931355.1 bacterium | reverse complement strand
TTCATCTGATGAATCGAATCTCCGGAATGGCCGGCCGCGCGGAGCCGGATTACCAGTTGATGTCTGCGATGACTGAAAACTCGCTCCAGGACCGGTTCGCGCCGGGCTGCAGCCCTGCGTTCCGCATCCGGCCGGCAGCGATCTGGAACTGAAACCGGGTGTCCCGGACCGGCTCCCACAGAACGGAGATCCCGCCGGTTTGGGTCTTTTCGACCGTACCTCCGAGAAAGGCCTTGGCCTCCCCTTCACCGGATTCGTGCGGCGTCCGGCGGTCTCCGGATCCATGCCGGATGGAGCGGTAAAAAAGATTCAGCCCGAACCGGAGCGAGGCGTCCCATTCCCATTTGCAGAACAGCATGTCGGAATTGGGCTCGAGAAAATGCCCGATGCCCCGGTTGTAATGCTCATACACATTGAAGCTGTCGAGATGGGTATAAACGTAGGGTTCAATGCGCGTGTACTCCAGCCGGAGTCCGGAGTCCCTGAATCCGGCCGGATTCAGGCAGGAAAAGCCGCCGGTGAACGCCAGTTTGTTTCCATAATAATCGCCGAACAGCTCCAGCGGCGAAAAGAGATCGTCGATGAACGCCTCGCCGTACAATTCGACATTCCGGACCGGCCGCCATTGAAAATCCAGGCTGAGCGTGTTGTTGTCCCTGTCGCCCAGCGTATGCTCTGCCACCAGGTACGGAATGAGGGGATTGAGGTACACGGCTTCAATGCCCCGGTTCGCATAGAGAACCGATTCGCTGATGCCGAGATCCAGAAACCGGCCGATGCCCAGCTCGAGACGATGCGCTGCAAACCACTTGTGGTTCACGTCCCCTTTCAGTTCTCCGTGCACATAGGAAAAAAGGGCGTTGCCTATGGGAACAGAAAACCGGAAAAGATCCAGGGAAGGGGCGTCGCCGGAAATCAAAAGACCGGTTTCCCCGGGCCCCCAGGCGATCCGGTCCCTGCCGAACTGGAAGCGGAACGCGCCGGCGCGGAAGGCCAGATAGGAATCGGAGAAATCGCGTATGGCGTAGGTGCTGTCCCGGTCGATGTTCTGCGGATAACCCAGCGACGGCTTGTAATGCTGATCGTAGGGCGCGAGCCCCCATTCCCCTTCGATGCGGTTGTCCGACCAGAATCCGACAGCGCCTGCCCGGCCTCGGAAAATGGCGCCGTAATAGGGACGGAACATCTGCTCATGACCCGGGGCCGGATCGCCGCCTGTCCTGGACAGAAGACCCCCGGCCACGGCATCCGCATAGAACCGGTTGGACCCTTTTTGCCATGCGTAAAAATGCGGTTCCCGTTCCCCGGGCAGGATGCGTACCTCCGCATCGGCCGGTTCGTCGCAAAACTCGCCCTTGAATCTCTCCAGAAAATCGCGCTCGGTGCGCGAGAGCACTGCTGGATCCGCAACAGCGGCCCGGTCGATGTCCCGCAGGTAACCGGCCACTGTCTCGCGGTCAAAAGGCCGGGTGCCATCCTTGAGGCCTGAGAGCAGCCTCCTGGTCTCCATGCGCTCGAGGAATGCATAGACCCGGTGATGGAGAGGGACGGATACGGATGCGGGATACGCCGGCCGGCTCAGACCGATGAGAACGGCGCTGAGCATCAGAATCGCTGGACGCTTCATGGGAAAAATCCTGCAATAAAGAAGCCTGATGCAAGGATCAGGCTTTTGTCGGGGCGGTGGGATTTGAACCCACGGCCTCTTGCTCCCGAAGCAAGCGCGCTAGCCGGGCTGCGCTACGCCCCGATGTTGATATCTGATTATCTGCCACGCACTTTAAAAGTGCGCGGCAATTTTAAAAATTCCTCCCGATCACGCGGAGATACCGGATGATGTCCCTGAGCCTGCTGATATGGCTCGAAGCTTCGCTTTCCTTCAACGAAACCGGAAAAGATCCGATTTTATATCCAGCCTTCACTGCCTTGAGAATGATCTCAGTCTCCATCTCGTAAAGCCGGCCTGCCAGCGGGATGCTTTCCATGATCGTTCTGGAAATCAGCCTGTATCCGCACTGGCTGTCCGGTATTCTGCGTCCGGAAACGCAGGAGACGATCAACGAGCTCAGGGTATTGGAAAGCACCCTGTCCCAGGACATGGCGCCTTTGAAATGACGGGTGCCGAGCATCAGATCCGCACCCTGCATACGCCAGGCTTGAATCAAAACCGGAATCAGGTCCGGATCATGCTGGCCGTCGCTGTCGAGCGTGATGACAGCTTCGACCGGGTCCTCAAGAGCCCTTGAGAAGCCGGCCCTCAGCGCGGATCCCTTCCCCAGATTCCGGTCATGCCGGATCAGCCTGATGCCGAACTCGCCTGCACGGTCAGCCGTGCCGTCCGTGGATCCGTCGTCAATGACGTAAACCCTGCGCCTTGGGACATACGAGAGAACTTTTGAAAGAACGCTTCCAACTGCTGCAGCGGATTGATAGGCCGGGATGATCACCCCGATCCCCCCGGATCTTGCTGTCGCGGTCTGCTCCCGGATCATGGTTTTTCCGGTTCGTATGCCCCGCCCGGGCCTGCCGCTTTCAGCAATCCCATTCTGCTGCACACCCCGTTTTGAAAAGGCGCGTAAATAATAATAAAATTTCAGATCAGAAGCAAGGGAAAAGACCGGCTGGAGGGGAAAACAGTGACGATTGATGATTGCCGATGGACGATTGACGAAGAATCTTTGATTGTGTATTGCGGATTGAGGATTTTACAAGAACGTCTTTTCAATCAGCCATCTAAAATTCCCGAACCCCTATCCTCGATTCCCGTTCTTTCCAGATGCACGATGCCCGAAGAACGAAGCACGCTCTTTTCCAGCACCTAAAACACGAACTGCGGTGCGCCTGGCGGGCACACCGCAGTTCATTTCAACTCCCGCAGATTGATTATCTTGCCAGAATTTTCTTTTCAGGCGCAAGCGACGGATCGATGCGCTGGGGCTCCAGTGCGTATTTCAGCGCAATCTGCTTGTTGATCTTGCCCCCCTTGAGGAGTTGGAGAAGGGATTCGTCGAGCGTCACCATGCCGGCAGCGGAACTGGCCTGCATGACCGATGGGATCTGATGGATCTTTTTTTCACGGATGAGATTCCGGATGGCAATGGTCGCGATCATGATTTCAACGGCAGCCACGCGGCCGATGCCGGACGCCATGGGCAGCAGCCTCTGGGAAACGACGCCGAGCAGCGAAGCGGAAAGCTGCGCCAGCACCTGGCCCTGCTGGGAAGCGGGGAAAACATCGATGATGCGGTTGACCGTGTCCGGTGCATTCCGCGTGTGCAGGGTGGAAAGGACCAGATGCCCGGTTTCCGCAGCCGTGAGCGCCAGGGAAATCGTTTCAAGGTCGCGCATTTCACCCACCAGGATCACGTCCGGGTCTTCGCGCAGGGCGCTTCTCAGGGCCGCGGAAAAGGAATGGGTGTGATGCCCGAGCTCCCTCTGCTGAACCAAACAGCTTTTCTTGGGATGGGTGTATTCAATGGGATCCTCGATGGTGATGATATGCTCGTGCTTCTCCGTATTGATCATGTCGATCATGGCCGCCAGGGTGGTGGACTTACCGTGACCCGTCGGCCCCGTGACCAGGATCAGGCCTTCCGTGGCCCGGGCCAGCCTGACAAGGCCGTCCGGCATGCCGAGTTCCTGCAGGGAACGGATGCGTTCCGGGATGATCCGGAAAGCAATCCCGAATCCGCCCATCTTGGTGAAGATGTTCACGCGGAAATTCGCGACTTCGGGCACAGCATAACCGAGGTCCAGCTCCATGTCCTTCTTGAAACGCTCCATCTGGAAATCATCCAGGAGCTGGACGATGATGTCCTCCATATCCTGCTTGGAGAGGATCTTCGCCTTGATGGGCTGGAGCTTTCCGTCGATGCGGACAATGGGCGGATAGCCCTCGCTGAGGTGCACATCGGATGCCTGGCTCTTGACCGCATGGGCCAGAAGCTGGTGTATCTGCTCCCTTCCGATCATGCTTCAGGCCGCCGGTGTGATGGTGGGTGTGATGAATATCATGAGATCCGTCTGCGTGTCCTGCATCTCCTCGTGCTGAAAAAGCCTTCCGATCAGGGGCAGGCTGCCCAGCAGGAAAACTTTCTTGACGGTTCTGCTTTCGATGTTCCGGATCAGGCCTCCGATGACCACGGTTTCGCCGTTCTTGACGGTGACGATGCTGTTGACGGACCGTTTATCCGTGACCGGAGCCTCGTTTCCGAACAGGATCTTCCAGTCGGAGATCTCCTCGATCACCGGATTGACGTACATGGTGATTTCATCCCTGCCGCTGACATGGGGCGTGACGTTGAGCCGGACGCTGATCTCCTTGTAATCGAAGGTCACCATGTCCGACTGGCCGCCCATGCCCCTCTGGATGCTGGCAACGGGCACGGTCTTCCCCACGCTGATGGAGGATTCCTCATTGTCCGTGGCCAGCAGCCTGGGATTCGAAACGAGCTTCGCGTCCGTTTTCGTCTTGAGGAAATCGATCAGGGCCGCGTATTGGAGGGAGGAAAGCTTGCCCATCTGCACGTTGCGTTCCGTGCTGAACACTTCGCCGCTGGAAACGGAAAAAACCTTCTCGTTAACCGTTTTATCCGAGTTGTACAAAATATCAAGCGTCTTATCCCAGTCGATGCCGAGCTGCTGGGATGTGGTAGGCGCCAGTTCCACGAGCTTGGATTCGATCAGGATCTGCATGGGCGGCTTGTCCAGTTCCGCAATCACCATGTTGATTTCGTTGATTTTTTCCGGGAGGTCGGTCACGACCAGAACGCTCGATCTCCGGATGCCCTGTATCACCCCCTTGTTGCTGTTGATGCGGCTCTTGGTGGCAACGTCGTACTCGATGAACTCGGGATTGAAGGCTTCCACCAGTGAATCATTGGTGACGATACGCTTCACCACCTTGGCTACATTGAACGCGTCCGCGTATTTCAGCCTGTACACCTTGGTCTGGCGGCCGCCCGTATTCGCCACCCGCGCCGGCCGTACCGTGATGATGTTGCCGTCCACGCCGTAATCGCAGTCGTTCGTGTGCACGATCTTGTCGAACGCCTGCCTGAGGGTCACATTTTCGAGATTGATGGTAACCCGCCCTTCGACACCTTCGGCGATCACCATGTTGAGGTTGTTGGATACAGCCACCAGGCGCAGTGCATCCTTGATGGGCGTATTGTTGAATTGAAAGGAAACCTTCTGGTCCCAGGGGATGGCTTGCTCGTCAAGGGCCGTTTCCTGCGCTGCCGTCCCGGAAGCCGCCGGTTCGACCTCAGTCAGCATGGAAACCTGGCCTGCGGCCAAATCATCAGCCGCGGAGGGTTGATCTTCCGTGGATTCGTAAGAGGCCGGCTCTTCCGGCGTATAGGATTCCGGTACAGATTCCACGGGCCGGGAGGCCTGCGCCAGTCTCGGCATGGAGGTCCATTCCTTCGGCTCCAGAACCATGGATGCCTTCTTCCGCGCAATGGAAAAACCCGTATTCGGCCCGAGATCGACATCGGCCTTGAGTCCCGGGATTTCCCCTTCCATCTGTGTGAACTGCGCCCTCAGCAGCGAACCCCGGGCGAAGCTGTAATCGTTCCTACCGAGAGCAATTTCCGCGGAACGCACGAACAGGGAGATGCGGTCCGGAGAGGATTTAACGAAACCAACCCAGTCAAAACCGCCCTCGAACTGCAGATTGGCGGAATTGGCCGGTTCCGGACTCTCCACAACACCGATCAGCCTTCCGGGCGTCGGGAGTCCCTCTCCGTAAAGAATGAAGCTTCCGTCCAGAAGCCGTTCATCGTTGAATGCGACAACGGCATGGCCGTTTTTCTTCAGCACAGATATGGGCGTATCTTCCGTGTACATCACATCCGCGCGCAGGACCGGCGGATCATTGCTCACCTGCTTGACCAGGATGCTCCGGTCGTACTGGGGATCGATCGCGATGACCGAGCCGTTCAGCCGGCCGGCGTTTCCGATGAAAAACAACGACACCTTTCCGGCCTGGTTCTGGGATACGCCGATCCAGGCCGCCTTCTGATCAAAGGCGAAAACGGCCCAGGACTTGTCCGTCCGGTTCCCCTTCTTGATGGACAGGAGCGTGTTGGCTTCCGCGGCTCCGGACCACAGCGCGAGGCCGCATGCCATATATGAAATCCATCTGACTGTCTTCATTTTCTTCATCGCTATTCACTCCAGTATAGAGTAAACGGCTGTCCCCCTTTTCGGCCAGTCACCTTTTTCCCCTCAACCGCGTCGATGATGATCCCTTTCTTCTCAACTCCCAGTTCATAGATTTCATCGTTGATCAGGCAGAAAGGCCTGTTTCCGCGCCAGAGAATGCCCTTGAGCCTGGGAGCCGCTGTTCTGGACCTCTGCGCGGAGGTTGCCTTCTCGTACAGGATGCTGGTAAACGGATCCCTGCCCCAGGTCGAAAAATGCTGTTTGGATGCTGCAGGCTTCGCCGATGTTCCCTCGATGGCCTGCGCCGCGCCGGTGGCCGCTGATTTCACCGCTGATGTCGCGCTCTGGACGGTCTGCTGCACGGTCTGCGGTTTTTTCTTCCCGCCGAGAAGCCCCATGAAATTCATCACGAGCACCACCACGGCGATGCCCAGAACGGGAAGAAGCCTTTTTTCGTTCTTTTTCAACGGCATGGGCAGAACTCCGTCACTATTGCTGAAATCCGGTCTGGCTGATGCCGACCATGATCTGGTAGTTCTCTTCGTTGAAAAGCGCAGCCTCGACGCTGATCACATACCTCTGGGGAAGCACCACATCCAATCCGAGCAGGCCGCCGGTCCAGAGTTCGCTCTGGAAGGTGGCTGTTTCCTTGCCGATGAAAAGTGCCTCCTCATCCAGCCCGAGAAGGAACTCCTGTTTTTCTTCCTTTCTCTGAATGCCCCAGGCATACAGGGCGGCATAGAAGCGCAGGGCGCGGAACGGCGCCAGGATCCCGGCATGAAAGGAATATTCCCGCGAATCGTATTTCATGTCGAACTGCCTGGTGATGGCATTGTCCGCGATTTCATGAGTGATGTAATAAGATCCTTCGGACGGATAAACCAGCCCCTTGGCCCCGATCCAGAATCCGATTTTACCCTTCCGGAACGCGGTCTGATTCAACAGCGCGTTGAACCCGCCGCCGTATGCGAATCGGTATTTATCCTTGTAATCAATGACCTTGTGCGTGCGCAACTTGAGCTGGGTCTGCCCGGCGTTCAGATACACATCCAGGCCTCTCGCAAGACCCCATTCGACTTTCCCCAGGATGCGTCTGGAAAAAGCCATTTGGCCGGCCAGCTGCTGGTGGAAATACGTCCCATTGACTCCGACGGTCAGCTCCTTCCAGCCCTGCGAGGTGGATGGATTACCCGCCATCTGTCCGAACAGCGCAGCCTGTAGGAGGACAACGGCAACGGCACCAGATATCCATATATATTTTCTATTCATGGCGGCCTCGGTGTTACGGTCTGACCGTGTCCATCACACGGAACGTGGGTGTCGTAGCGTCGCCGAATTGATGGTTCGCATTCCAGGAAATTTGAGCTGCGCCGGCAGAGCCGGGTTTCGGATTTTGCGGATCAATGTCGTTGTAAATGGTGATGGAATAATAGCATGTCCCCCATCCGTCGCCCGTGTTAACGGACTGCCAGCTTGTCCCGATCTGTGCCTTTTCGGGTACCACCTTTGCCAGGAGAACCGCACCCGATTCGATCGGATTCCCCTGGTAATCCATGAGGGAGAAAAGGATCGTCGCGGATTCACCGAGATAGAGGTCCCGGTCCGAATCCGGAATGGTGCCCGGCCGATCGATGGATGTGATGTCAAAGGTGACAATATGGCTCATGACCACCGAAATCCATTCCCAAACCTTGACCTCATTCCCTTCCTCATCGTGACCCTTTGTCTGTGCGATGATCCTGGCCATGCCGTCGTTTTCGCCGTAATTGCCCTCTGAATTGAGAACGACTCCAATGTCAAAATCGGGTATTGGGCCTGGAATCACAGTCCCAAGGTTGCAGTCCTGCATGCCGGTATAATGGTAGTACCGGTCTATCGTCGGCTGCGGATTTCCGGATGTAAGCCTGGCGGTCGCATAGCCATAATCATCTGTGTAGCTGATTGTTGAAGGTGTAGTAACGGTGGTAATGCCTCCGCCGGATGTCGTAAAATATACGGCGGTTCCCTTCTCAACCGGATTGTTGTAACGGTCAACCACCATAACACTGACTAGCGTGGTATCAAGAGTTGCCCAGATGTTCAATCGATTTGCTGCAAGTGTGAGATGCGTAGTCTGGAGATCTCCAACATCCTCCATGTACGGCCAACCGGCATGAATGATGATTTTAGTGGAAATGGCTTGTATTTCCGTATCGTCCGGCCCTATGACCGCAGCTTGAATCCTCACCGTTCCAGCTCTGATCCCGCTGGACAGCGAAACCTGGGCCGTGCCCCCCACTGTTGGAACCGGATTCGATGTACTCAAAACGGCATCCAGAGGATCACCTACGAATTGAAACGTGACCAGGGTTCCATCCACTACCGGATTGTTCTTGGAATCCCTGATATCGGCGAAAATTGTCGTCGTTTGGTTCTGCCCCGTATTCTTAACGCCGATGAAGTCTGGAGAATATCTCAGGACGATCGAATTGGAAAATCCGGGAAGCAGCCGGATTATTTTTGATCCGGAAACCATTCCGCTCTCACCTCTAGTCACGCCTGCCGTGATCGTGGCAGTACCCACCACACCGCTGGAGAAATAGGCAAAGGCGTATCCGGTATCATTGGTCACAGCGGTCGGCGTGATGTCGCCGATAGATGCCGAGAAGACCACGTGTTTTCCGGAAACCGGATTCCCCTGCGCATCGACAACCTGAGCAAAAATAGTTGCGTTTTGAATGCCATCGGCAGGGAGGGAATCTCGATCCGATCTCACCAGAACATTATACACTTCGCCGACGACATAGGTGACATGGATTTCCTTCTGCAGCGTTCCGGCAGTGACGCGCAGAAGCACATCGCCGGGACGGGTTCCAGCCGTCAAATAGGTCATGGCAACGCCAGCAGAGGTCGACTTCTGCCTCTCCATACTACCGGTTCCGTTCACTATTTCGAACAGCACGGGTATCCCGTCCGGCACCGGATTCCGGTTTTCGTCGCTGATTGTGGCCTTGATAAGAGATCGGCTCTCCCCGTCCGCTGGCAAGACGGGCGGGCTCGCGGACACCTCCATATAGGTGGGCACGCTTTCCATGAACTCCACGGCAACCGTGTCGAGAAGGGTTTTTCCATATCGGGCGATGATTTCCGCGCGGCCCGGTGTTGTGCTGGATAGGAGTTGAGCAATGGCCACTCCGGATTCGTCTGTGAGCGATTCAGCCGTCACATTGCCGAGTGTGGTTCCGAAACGAACGATTTCATTCGGCAGGCCAATGTTGGTGGTGGATTCTTTCACGGTGGCCCGGATATTCGCAATGGTCCTGCCATCCGAATAAATCACCAAAGGCCTGGCCTCAATATAGAAACCGATCCCCTTAAACAGAACCTGCACGTTTGCGGATTGTCCCAGATAGGAGGCAGTGACCGTGGCCCGCAGATCTCTCCGGCTGGCCGGACTGGCGAGGACTACCCGGGCGCTCCCATCCGAGTCCGTCACAACCGCAGATGGAATCGATCCCTCGGTCGTGATGAGGGCGATGGTTTTTCCGATGATTTCCGCTTTGCCGAGCGCGATCAGATTGATGTCGATCATGGTATTATCTTCTCCGTTCGACAAAATCTCAGACTTCTCGGCGGTAATCTGAATCAAAATACCAGACGTATCGATCATCCCCGCTTCCAGGACATCGATTTCGACGGATCGGACCGTATAGGCCTGGTACTTCGCAGTGACGACAGCTTTTCCCTGTGCGGAGCCGCTTGTGAAGGTGGCGTTCGCCCAGCCGTTTTCATCCGTAACCGTCTGAATCGGCATGATGGTACCCATCCCGGTGGAAACGCTGAAGGAGATCGTGCGGTAACTGAGGGCAGTGCCGTTCTCATTGACCATGCGGACTTGTATATCGGATTTCTGCCCCCCCGTGAAAAGCCGGTAAGCTGTGGCCGTCATGTCGACGAAAAGAGGAACCTCCCTGACCAGGGATTTATAGGGATCCAGCGGATTTTTCTGGGTGCAGGCCAGCCAGGCCATGACGATCATGGACAGGACCGCAGCCCCGCGAACCGTTCTGTGAATCCTTTTTATGAGTGGTTGTTTCATTGCATCGCTCCTTGCGGCCGCCTACCGAAGTTCGGTATCTCAGGTCTTCGGATTCCCGGCAGGAACAGCCTCCCCTTTGGCCTTGATTTCCCTGAAAAAGAAGACGCAGTCCATTTCAACAATCAATACTGGTTTTTCGATGGTTTCCCTGAGGAATTGAATGCCCGTCACCTTCATGGCAAACGGAAAACCGGAAACCGCATCCCAGAATCGCGAGAAATCCTTGAAATATCCCTTCAGTTCGAGCTTGATCGGCAATTCGTGGATTTCTTCCTTCTTGTCCTCCAGCACCACGAGTTTCGTGTAATCCGGCTTCACAGCCACCAGTTCCATTTGGTATTCCTTGGCCTGCCGCCCGACCAGGATACCGACGTCAAAAAGCTTCTCTGATTCGAGAATGCGCGCTTCTATCCGGTCCATAGCGGCCTGCGTGCTGTCCGCCATTCTCTTCACTTTTTGTATCTGCGCCTCAGGGACGTCCTTTTTAATCTTGTCCTCCAGCACCCTGGATCTGGCGCTGTACTCACGGATCTTTTGCTGCAGGGGCTTGACCGCGAAAAAATGGCTCAATGCGAAAACCAGCACGGCAACCGCGATCGGGACAAAACCTTTGATGTTCTTGGCATCCATCTTTTTTACCTGTTCAGACGGCCTGAGATGGAAAATGTGTATTCGTCGGTATCCGGAATGGTCAGCTCTTCCCGGAGATGAACCTCGGATAAAATCCCCGACTTTTCAAGGTTCAGCATGAACTGTGCAACAGAAATCCGGACGTCCGGAATGGACATTTTACTTTCGCCTTCAACCAGCACCATTAGGGTCTGCTGGGGCACTTGAACGCTCGCAGTAGCTCCGGCCTCCTTTTTGGCTCTTGCCTGATCGGCCTGTTTTGCGGTTTGCGCCGCTGCTTCAGTCTTGAAAAGTTCTTTTTCATCCCCCAATTTGACTGAATACAGAGTCAGGTTTTCAGGCAGCAGATGGGAAAACGCCCGCATGACCTGAACAACGGAGGTGTCCTGTTGAATTTTAGCTTTCAGCATCCTGACGCGTTCGTCCAGATTCCTCTTGTTCGTGAGCGCCTGGTCGTACCGCTTGGAAGCGTTTTCCGCATCCTCCGCCCGGGTCTGGATGTCCCGGATATGGCTCTGCAGGGCATCCACCTTAAGAAAATGATACAGAAACACGACGAGGGCGAGACCTGCCGTGAACATGGCTGCGATGTTGGCCCATTTATGAAGGAAACTGAAGAAATGGATTTTCCGGTATAGAGGAGGGAGCAAGTTCCCCTGCGGATGCGTGTCCTTGGCCAGCGCAAATCCTACCGCGTATTCAAGGAAGCGCGCGCGGAACATCTTCTCGTACCTTTCACCGCCGGCGACCTGCACGTCAGCCGGAACCGGCAGGGGGGATACATTGAGTTGAAGCTTGTCCGACAGTACCTCGGCAAGATGCTTCAGCCTCGCGCCTCCACCCATGAGGTACAGGGAAGAAAGCTGCCTGCCGCCGGATTTGTCCTTGTAGAAGCCGATGGACCTGTGAATCTCACCGATGAGGCGTTCCACGACAGGACGCATCATGGCCCCGACTTCGGACAGCGGGGCGCCGTGGAAGGTCATGGCTTCCGAAAAACCGAGCGGGTAGCCGTATTTGATCTTGAATTCGGTCGCCTGTTCCTGGGTGAATTGAATGGCCTGGCCTTCGTGGAAGATGGTACCCGTGATGGCGCGCGTGAAATCCTCTCCGCCGATGACGATCTCCCTGTGGAAATCGACATTGCCGTTCGTGTAAAAGGCAAGCAGGCTGCGCGTGGCGCCGATGTCCAGGAAGGCGACGACTTCGGCCTGAGCGCCCGGCGGCAGGTACTGGAAGAGGTTCCGGATGACAACGATGCTGGAGCTGACCTTCCTGGGATAGACGCCTTCCGCTTCAAGGTATCTGATCCGCTGGTTGATTCCTTCTTCCGGCGCGCCGAAAAAAAGATACTCCGTATTCTCGGGATTTGCCGGGTCCGGTCCCAGGGTGATGAAATCCGTGATCAGGTTGGCTTCCGAGCTCTCTTTCTCAAACTCGTTCTGTATTTCGAAAAAGAGCGTCTGGCGAAGATCCTTGATGGGAAGCTTCGGGAATCCGCCGCGCTTGACAATGACCGGAATGCCGTCCAGACCCAGAATGATATTCGCCTTGCGCAGGCTTTTCTGCCTGAAAACCTGGCGCATGAGTCTAACGATCAGACTGTCCGCCTCCGCCAGATCCATGGGCAGAACCGCATGCCGGAAGGATTCCACGCGGAGCTTGTTTCCCGCCTGCCTGAGCACCACATATTTGATGCTCTGTCCGGCCCAGTCGAACGCAAGAGTCGTGGACCACTGCGCCTGGTGGAATTTCGGTATTTTAATCATGTGCATTTCATTTTGAAAGAAGGCATATTACAATTGTTAATAAAATAACACATATTTAAAAAAAAAGCAACATATTATATTCTGTCTGGATAAGTCTGCAAAAATCCTACCAAAAGCAATGAATTTAAAAATATTTTATTATAAATCGCCTCCACCGCAAGCGGCTAAGAATGCACGCCGTCGTATTCTCTGCGTCCTGACACGCACCGGTCCGGCCATCCCGTCTTTTTTATGGTTAAATA